>JAGGSD010000413.1 GCA_021159265.1 Syntrophobacterales bacterium
ATTTCGCACTTTCTTTTTTTTCGTGGTTTCGTGATTGTTTTTAATTCTTTTGCCAATTTTGCCTGTCTGCGTGCCTGCCTGTCTGCCGTGCAGACGGCACAGGCAGGCAACGCACAGACAGACACGAACTTTACAATTAAGGGACTAATTTGCAGGGCATGCACACAGGCCCGCCCCTGCCAATAAATCAGGGAAGGGAATGTTTTAACCTCCCGACAGGGACCTTCAAATCAGCAATGAGGAAAAGACTCAGTCCTCGTTGCTCAGTCCTGAACCGTAAACATGAGTAGTTACGTTATTTGTTTCTCAGTATCCGGCGGATCATACGGGCAGGGTATTGATCCCTGCCCGCATGAGAAGAGAACCGGTTGATCTTAAGCTTCCGCAAAACTATAGAACTTAGAGTCCGCCAAGATGCATGGTGCCCGGCAGCCAGGTAGCAAGATCAGGGAAGAGCCACAGGATGACCATGCCTACAAGAATCAATAGCATAAAGGGAATCACACCCTTCACCACATCCGTCATTTCGGCATTCGCTATTCCCTGTACCACATAAACATTCAAGCCGACGGGTGGCGTAATCAGAGCCATCTGCATCAACAGGACAATAAACACCCCAAACCATATTCCATTCAAATTCATGAAAAGAATCAACGGATAAACTATAGGCATTGTGATGAGCAGTATGGACACGACCTCCAGAAACAGACCAAGGATAAAGTAGATTACACACAGCAACATTACAATCACAAGGTTCGAAGCATGTGTGGCCTTGACCAGATCGATGGCGGCTTCCGGCAGTTGGAGAAACGTTGAAATCATGCCCACCTGTATCGCGCCGACAACAATCATCAGAATCATGGTAGAACTTCTGATACTGTGCGAGACGGTCTGGGTCAGTTGTTTATAAGGTATACGTCCACGGAACATGGAAACAAAAAGAACATATATCACAGCAACAGCGGCAGACTCAGTAGGCGTGCATATACCCGTGTAAATTGTTACCAGGATCAATATAGGGGTTAGCAGGCCCCATCCTGAAGTTTTAATGGCAAGGAACCTATCCTTCCAGGAAGCAGGATCCGCCTTTTCATAGCGACCGGACCTGACGCAACTAAACACCGCGTAGGCAGCGAAAATAAGGGCAAGAATGATCCCGGGAATGATACCACCTATAAACAGGGCTCCTGTGGATTCCTCAGTAACCACGCTGTAAATAATCATCGCTGCGCTCGGCGGGATCAATATACCCAGCGTGCCTCCGGCGGCCACTGCACCATATACAAGTGTCGGTTCATAATTTCTCTTGAGCATCTCGGGTATGGCAATTATCCCGATGGTAGCCGCCGTCGCGACACTGGATCCCGAAATAGCGGCAAAAAAGGCGCATGCACCTATAGTGGCGACTGCAAGTCCGCCGGGTATATTACCGACCCACTTTGTGGCAACGCCAAACAGCTCTTCTCCCATTCCGCCATCCGACATTATCTGCCCGCAAAGAATATAAAGGGGAATTGCCAGCAGGACATTGCTGTTCATAGATTTCAGCCCGATAGCGGCCGTCTGTTGCAAACCATAGAGAGGACCCATGAGAATCAGCAAGCCAACTGCCCCCACAACACCAAGAGCAGTGAACACCGGAACCCCCGCAAACAGTAAAAGAAGCATACTGGCAATGACCCCCGCTGCAGGATGCGCAATATAAAGCCAGATACTGATAACAGCCAGGATAAGATAAACCGGCAATACCACCCCTGATTTATTCAACACACCCGGTCCCGATTCCAGATTTCCCCTGCACCAGGTCACGATCTTTACAATCAACATGCGGAAAGACTGTAAACTCAACAGGAAAGTACCGATTACCATACCTAACTCGACCAGATACATCGGGGCGGCTAGAATGGTCGCATCAGTTTCATTATGGACAAAGGCATCGACACACATCTGCCAGGCAAAGATAAACATAATTAAAGAATACATAAAGATTAACGCGAATGAAATGGTTTCCATGGGAATTTTTGTACGGGGACTCATATGGTTAGCCAGAACATCAACCTTGATATGGGTCCCTTCTTTTAAGCCATAAGCCGCGGACATGAAACTGAACCACACCAGCACATATGATGAAATATCGTGTGCCCAGATGGTCGGCTTACCGAAGAAGTGGCGCATGATAACTTCATAAGTGGTAATTATTGCGGCAAAGAGCATGAAATAACCTGTAAGGGTTCCTGAGCTGTTCGAAAGTCCATCTATGGCATTACCTGCCTTCACCCAAAAGGATTCACCCCGGATATCTGTCATAATTTTCACTCCTTTGGAAAGGTTAAGGGCTGAAGGCTGAAGGACCAGTGGGAAAAACTTTGGACCTTAGTCCTCATTGCTCAGTCCTCGCGGCTTTGCCGCCTTAGTCCCTCTTCTACCTTCTACCTGTCACACTGCAAACAAAATCTGATAAATGGCTCCCCTGCATCCAGCACAAAGACACGGGGAGCCATTCTCAGACACGCTTTTTATTACTCCCGTATATTTTATCGAAATCTATTTAGGCAGATTACTAAGAATCTTTTCCGCTTTCGCCGCGCCAATCTGTTTCACATACTCGGCTTTCAGCGCCGGGACAACCTTAGCTGTCCAGCGGGCCACCTCTTCAGGAGAAATCGGGACTTCAGTCAGGCCCTTGTCCCTCAGAACCTTCCGATATTTGATATCCGAGGTTGACGTGAATTTTATTGTGTAAGCCTGTGCTTCAAGGGCCGCCTCCTGCAGGATTTGCTGTATGTCTTTGGGCAATTTATTCCAGAATCTAAGGTTAAAGACTAACAAAAACGGAGTAGCCTGGCAGAAATTTGGCTTGAGGAAATATTTACATTGCTCCATCCACTTTCTGCTCACAAAGGAACTCACGCCTGAGAGAGCGCCGTCGAGGGTTCCCCTTTGAAGGGCCATATAGACATCGCCGGAACTCATCACAACAGGAGCTGAACCAAGGGCCTGCAGGGCGACAGCGCCATACCTTGAATAGGACCTTATTTTCGTTCCTTTCCAATCCGCCAGTGACGCAATTTTTTCCTTTGAGATAAGGGTTGATGATCCATATTCGATTAGACTCAATACCTTTACATTGCCCTCTTTTTCAAAATCTTTACTGATGATATCCCATGCCTTGGTTTTAAACATACTGTAAAATGTATCCCTGTCTTTATAATAGAAGGGAAAGAACAGCGGGCCGCCGCTTTTGACCTTGCCGGACCATAAACCGGAATTTATTATTGCCGCGTCAACCGCGCCCTTGGGCAATACATTCACCAGATCTTTATCATTATATAACTGCTGGGCGGGATAGAGAGTAAACTTTACCCGGTTGTTCGATTTCTCTTCCGCAACCTTCGCGAACAGATTCAATGCCTTTGTCAGATGATGCCCTATGGGGAGCGTCCCCACCATCCTGATCTTAATTGTCTTGGCCACTGCATTGCTGCTTGCCACAGGTGACATGATCAGACCAACAGACAAAGCAAGAATCACTGCCAAAGTAAGATAAAAACTATTTTTGACTCTTTTTTCCATTGTGTTATTCCTCCTTAGTTTTTTTGGTTGTTACTCCTGTTCGAACTCCATTAAGACAGCTATTGATTTACCATCCCTCCTTTCTTTTTTTGAAATGATATACGTTTGATGCACTCGTAAAAAGTCCACGCCGTGTCATTCTGAGAAGTGGAACGACGAAGAATCTCAATGATATCAGATTCTTCGCTATCGCTCAGAATGACAAAAGAGTGTTTTTGTGACTTTCAAGTAACTCGTTTGGGCGAATTTAATATAACTTGTTGATTTCACTGGACACTATCCAGATACACGGCCTGTTCGGGGAACAGGCCCTACAATATGTAGGGGCCGATGCCCCCATCGGCCTTAAACATGCTTTGTAAAAGTTACTTTCCATTATAATGCCGCTAAACGGCATAGCGGAGCTTTTTACGAGACCATCACGTTTATCTCTTTTTATTTCTCCAGTTTCTCGACCAGATTTTTCATATTATCCGTCTTACCCAGCGAGAGTACTGTTTCCATCAACGGGCGCGCTCTCTGCTCACCCAGAACGGCTCCGCACAGATCCATAAATTTGTTCTGTATTTTTGTTCTTTTAATATCAAGTCCCGGGATTTCTTCAATGATATCCTTAGTTCCGGAATATACACGCCCGGCTTTCGTCTCCAGCTCAATGCGGGCTTCCAGAGACGCCAGGTTATCATCGACTTCAA
>JAGGSD010000073.1 GCA_021159265.1 Syntrophobacterales bacterium
CCGATGCCCCCATCGGCCTTAAACATGCTTTGTAAAAGTTACTTTCCATTACAATACCGTAAAACGGCATAGCGGAGCTTTTTACGAGTGCATCAAGTGTTGATTCGCTCTTATTATCTTTATGGCGTAATGTTTTTACGAAAATATATCGAGGGGAGGTGCAGTGGAAGTGAAGAAAATTCAAAGTTTATTCCGTGGTTTGTGATTGGGTTGCCTTGTACAGGTGATATTTCCGCGGAAAAGAAGGTATCTTGAACGGGTTTATGGCTTCGGCGAGCCTGCGATGAACTCAGTCGAACCGTCGAACGGCAAAAAAATTGTGGCTACTCGGGCTATAGGGTTCACTGTTGGCCGCCTTTTTCCATTCAACATTCGATGTTGGACGTTCGATATTCAATGTTCATCTTGGGTTCGGTTTGTCCGGGTTGGGATAACAGAATGCAAATTTGTATTATGAGTTGCTTTCTACAGTATGATAGGATATCATAAATAATCATGTAGTTTTTCTAATTGAGACACGCTCGTAATGTGCTGTTTTCAAATGTAAATTATATTTATTTGATAGATGGTACAGCATTTGCGTTAAGGTATTCTTGATAAGCTGTGAGGAGCTAATAAGAGTAAAATACAGGAGATAATAATATGGCAAAGAAAGACAAAGAGTATGTATTAAAACAGGTAAGAGATCAGAATGTAAAGTTTATACGTCTCTGGTTTACGGACGTGCTTGGTTTTTTGAAGAGTTTTTCGATTACACCGGCGGAATTGGAAACTAGTCTTGACGAGGGAATGGGCTTTGACGGGTCCTCCATTGAAGGCTTTGCCCGAATTGATGAAAGTGATATGCTGGCAAAACCCGATCCGGAAACTTTTGTTATTCTTCCCTGGCGAGTCAGCGAAGGTATGAATGTTGCCCGGATGTTCTGTGATGTTACAACTCCCGATGGTAATCCCTATGAAGGTGATCCGCGCTGGGTTCTAAGGAGAAATTTGAAAAAGGCTGCTGACAAAGGGTATAAATTGTATGTGGGACCTGAGCTTGAATTCTTTTATTTCAAGAGTGATTCAGGAAAACCGGAATTCCTGGACCGCGGCGGTTATTTTGATCTTACGCCTCTCGATGTTGCAAGTGATCTCAGGCGAGATACGATTTTGACTCTTGAGGAGATGGGAATTCAAGTGGAATACAGTCATCACGAAGTTGCTCCCAGCCAGCATGAAATTGACCTGAGATATAAGGAAGCGCTTTCCATGGCGGATGCCGCCATGACGTATCGTCTTACAGTCAAGGAAATAGCGATGGCGCATGGCGTTTACGCAACCTTTATGCCAAAACCGGTGTTTGGTGAAAATGGAAGCGGAATGCATGTGCATCAGTCCCTTTTTAAGGGGGCGGATAATGCCTTTTTTAATGAAAAAGATGAGTATTTCTTATCAGATGTCGGCAAGAGCTATATTGCAGGACTTTTGAAATATGCACCTGAATTGTCTTTAGTGGTTGCCCAATGGGTTAATTCATACAAGAGGCTTGTGCCGGGCTATGAGGCCCCCGTATATATTTCGTGGGCGAGGAGAAATCGGTCAGCACTTATTCGTGTTCCCATGTACAAGCCTGGAAAGGCAAATGCCACAAGAATGGAGTTTCGTTGTCCTGATCCTGCCTGCAATCCATATCTTGCCTTTGCGGTTATGCTGGCGGCAGGTCTGAAAGGCGTTGAGGAAAGGTATGAACTTCCTGATCCAATTGAGGAGGATATCTTCGAGATGACTGCTGCTGAGCGTGAAAGCAAAGGTATTACATCACTGCCGGGAAGCCTGGGTGAAGCGATATCGATTACGGAGAAGAGTGATCTTGTGCGAGAGGCACTGGGTAATCACATCTTTGAAAAGTTTATCGCGAACAAAAAAATCGAGTGGGATCAGTACAGAACGCATGTAAGTGATTACGAACTGGAAAGATATCTGCCGATTCTCTAATTGATGCGTTCGTGAAAAGTCATAAAACTTCCTCTCCCTGAATGGAAGAAGGCAGGGGTGAGGGTGAATACAACGTTATTCCGCTCACTTACGCCCGTTCCTTTTTCCCTTCCCTCCAGGTGAGGGGAAATCGGATTTTTTTACGAGTGCATCTTAAAAAACTTTTAACTTTCAGTCCTCATTGCTCGTTGCTCAGTCCTTGCCGCCATGGAGATACATACATCCCTGAACGGTGAGAAGTTTGTCTATCCGGAAAAGCATCTTGTCCCGAGGAGAAGGATCAATACCGTTTATTTTGGTGGGGAGAAAACTGAAACTGAAAGGTAATTACTCAGGTTCAAAGGTTCAAAGGCACAGAGGCACAAAGCTTATTTGCTTTACTGTTATTATATTATGATACTTTCGTAAAAAGTCCAAAAAACTCCCTCTCCCTTGATGGGAGAGGGTAGGGGTGAGGGTGAGAACACTGCTATTTCAACTAGTTATGTCCCCCTCCCCTTTATCCCCTCCCACCAGGGGAGGGGAAATCCGACTTTTTACGAATGCATCAACTATATGCCTGCGGTTATTTTTTTCGCATGTCCTGTCTGCGTGCCTGCCTGTCTGCCGTGCAGGCGGCACAGGCAGGCTTGATCTTGAACAAAAATTCTCATAAATCAACAGAGTCATATGATTCGCTTTCGGCTCATGAATCTTCGATTTCCCGCTTTTCCTAACAGTCTTCCGACTTCAGTCTATCCACCTGAGTAGTTACGAATAAATAAGCTATACAAGATTGCGCCGTGATTTTGTTTGTTTTCAAGGCGTGTTGAAGCACGCATAACGAGTTATGTGAGCTTTGACACAACACAGAAAATAAGCAAAAGGACAAGCAAGGTGTATGAGTTATTTGTGCTTGCTGACTTAATAAAAAAATGGGGACGGGCTTTTTGCCTGTCCCCGTTCTTGTTGTTTAAACTGTTTATTATTTCATCTCCACATAGACACCGTCTTTAACCCGATACATGGCAAACCCTATGCCGATAGCATCTCCTTTTTCGTCGAACTTGATTTTTCCGAGCGGGGTTTCGACATAATGAGTTTTCAGGGCATTGGAAACCGCTTTGTAATCGGTGGTTCCCGCCTTCTCGATAGCATTGAGCAGCGCTTGAGTGGCCGCATAAGCGTTCAGGAAAAACGCACCGGGGTCTGATCCGTAAGCCTTCTGATGTGCTTTTATCGCTGCAATCGCCAGCGGGTTACTCGACGTGTCCATGGGACCTGTTGCGTAAACACCTTCCGCGTATTTGCCGGCAACTTTGATGAACGTATCGTCTTTTACTCCATCATCAGAGACGAAATAGGTTTTCATCCTCTTTTTACGCATCTGCATGATTATCTTAGATGCTTCAGGATGATAACCTCCGAATATGACCGCTTCCGCCTTCGAGCGCTTTATTTTCTGCACAACTGCCGAATAATCGACTGCTCCGGGGGTAACACCCTCAAACAACACAACTTTTCCCTTGCCGGAATTTTCGATAAACTTCTTTGCAAACTCGGCAAGTCCCTTTCCATAATCACCCTTATCATGGATAACGGCAATCTTTTTGACTTTCAGGACATCCAGTGCATAATCTACCTCGAGTTTTGCCTGGGCATCATCGGAAGCGATTGTCCTGTAGAAATTGGGATAATCTCCGCTCTGTGTCAGGGGCGGATTGGTTGCAGATGGAGACATGCAAATAATGTTTGCATCTTTGTAAATTGCGAGGGCTGCCTTTGTAGACCCACTGCATATATGACCCATTACGACATCAACACCCTCGGATATCAGTTTAGTGGCAACATTTGAACCCAGCTCAGGTTTACATGCGTCGTCTTCAACGAGCAATACAACTTTCTTACCGAGGATTCCCCCCTTGGCATTAATTTCCTTAACGACAAGCTCTGCGGCCTTTACGGAAGGTAATCCGTATGATGCGAGATCGCCGCTGTGGGCTCCGGCTACACCGAGTTTAATTACGTCGGCAGCGAGGCTTGTGCCAAGAGTGAAGCACGTAATAAAAATCAGAGACGTGGCAACAATAAATAATTTTTTGAAGCGGTTCTTCATACCGTATGTCCTCCTTTGCAAATTTATAAAAAGTGAATACCACATAGACCTTTCTCTATAATCTTATAGGAAATTCAAGTCAAGGAATATTGATGCTCTCGTAAAAAGTCCACGCAGTGTCATTCTGAGGAGCGGAGCGACGAAGAATCTCAATGATATCAGATTCTTCGCTAT
>JAGGSD010000302.1 GCA_021159265.1 Syntrophobacterales bacterium
AAAATATTGGAGTTATTCAGAGAAAGGAAGGCGTTCAACATATTTGAATTGGCGCTGAGGCTGCAGGTTGACAAGAATGAATTAGAAAAAACGTTAGATACTCTTCTCAGTCATGGCAAACTCAGAATTGAAAGGAAAAAACTTCCATATACAGATAGTTCACCTGGATACAAGTATCTGAAAAGTCGAAGCAGCATAAGAGGATTTTACGGTGAGACTTATGTATTAAATGAATGAAAAAAATTTCGGCACGAAGTTAGAGCTATCAAATACTATTGTATTAACAAAACAATTTGCTCAAAGGGAGAAAAAGGGGAGTGGTAGTGGTAAACATAATCGAATGGACAGTCTTTACTGGTAGTGTATCGGCGATGACGATGTACTTTTTGATAGCGTTAATATTTAATTGACATTCGGGGAGGAGCAAGAAATGGGTGAAAGAAATATGATGCCAATGAAGTTAATAAAATGTGAACATTGCGGTCTTTATCATTTTTTCATAGGAAATGTAACACTAAACATGACGGAAACTGAATTGTGGGTTATGGGGAACATTATAGCTCAATCTTTTTTAGAGAAGGGGGACAGAGAACCGGATATCTCCGTGAAACGTGATCTGCAAAAGCCCCGCAATATGATGAATTAATCCTGAATCTAAGAAGGGAAAGGTACAACCTTTCAGGCACAAAGAAAGGGAGCACAATGATAAGGAGTAGTTGTTAATGCGTAAATTATTAATAATATGTTTACTGTTGTTTTTGCCTGTAGCGGGAATAACTGCGGAAACCGGACAGGGGAATCTTCCGTCAATGATTCAAAAGAAGGTTGCCTCAACCATCAATGTCAGACAGGAGACACAGAAAAAGGAAGATGAATGGGCAACAGAGAAGGCTAAGCTCAAATCCCGGTATCGTTCCCTCAGGACAGACCTGAAATATCTCACACAAGTGAGAGAGAGGACGGAGATGATGCTCCACGCGAAGAAGGAGGAGATCGTTGATATCGATCGTATGATAAAGGAATCTGCCCGTATTCGTGAAGAATTGCAATCCTACCTGGAGACTGTGGTGAGTCAACTGGAAGAATGGATCAAAAATGATCTAACCTTCCTGCCAAAGGAGCGCAAAGATCGTATTGTTTCAATTAAGGAAACGCTTGCCAGACAAGACACACCCCTTGCTGAAAAGTATAGAAGGGTTATGGAGGCGCTTCAGATAGAGACCGAATACGGTCGCACAGTCGAAGTTTACCAGAAAACGATAGAACTTGAAGGGAAGCCGCGTCTGGTTGATATCCTGCGCGTAGGCCGTTTGTCCCTCTTCTGCCGCACGCCTGACGGCAAACTTGCGGGCAGTTTTGATCAAAGGAATCAAAAGTGGGTGGTTCTGCCATCGAAGTATCGAAGAGAGATCAATAAGGCAGCGGATATAGCCGGCCGGCGGCGCATCATCGAACTCACCAGGTTGCCCATAGGAAGGATAACGGTCCAATGAAGTATCCACTTGCACTGTTTTTAATTTTACTTATGGCAATACCTGCCTATGGCCGTGATATGCGGAAAGCCTGCCGGAAGGCAGAGATGGATCACAAGGCATCACTCTCTGAGGCAAAGGCTTCTGAAAAGCGGATATTTAAAGATCGCGAGTCTTTAAAAGGGGAAATCTTACGTCTGGAATCTGAGAAGAAATCATTGAACAAAGATATCACGTCCATGCAAAACGAATTTAATAAATTGAAGAAGAAAGAGAAAGCGCTCTCTTCACAGAAATCCAAAATTGAGATGGACATGCGGGAATTGACCGGCACGGCGCGCGTCACGGCAAGAGACCTGGAGTCCATTCTCAAACAATCCTTTTTTACTGCCCGTTTCCCCGGTCGCATCGATTTACTTGAACCAAGCCTGAAAAAAGGACGATTCCCGGGGATGGGTGATTTCAAAACAATAACCGATTTATTCTTTCAGGAAATGTCCCTTTCAGGTGAAGTGATATTGCGAAAAGGATCTTTTGTTGATCGCTCCGGGGTGACGACGGACGGCGATATCCTGACGATAGGCAAGTTCAGCGCCGCCTATAAAACAGGGAAAGAGTGTTGCGAAAAGGATCTTTTGTTGACCGCTCCGGGATGACAACGGACGGTGATATCCTGACGATAGGCAAGTTCAGCGCCGCCTATAAAACAGGGAAAGAGGTCGGTTTACTCAACTATTCCGAGGGAGGCAGGAAATTTATTGCCCTTTCGGCCCTGCCATCATGGCTTGTCCAGCGAAATCTAAAGAAGTATATGCGGGGGAAAACAGATGATGTCTATCTCGATTTTTCCGGCGGCGCTGCTCTCAGGCAGATTACGCATAAAACCACTCTGATAAATCAGATCAAAGATGGGGGGCCTATAGTCTGGCCTATTTTGGCCATCGGTTTTTTTGCCCTTATCCTGGCGGTAGAACGGACCATATTTCTGAGAGGTGTTCACACAAATACCGACCAGGTAATGGGGAAAGTCAATGAACTTGCCCTCCATGGGAAATGGCAGGAGTGTGACGATATAGTTAAAGACGAGAAAGGACGGCCGGTGTATAACGTCTTAAAAGCCGGGCTTGGCGCTAGGGGAGAGGAAAGGGAAACTCTGGAAAGTGTGCTCCAGGAAGCAATTTTAAAAGAGCTTCCCCGCCTGGAGCGTTTTTTACCGTCCCTTAATATTATGGGGGCAATTGCACCATTGCTCGGTCTTCTGGGCACGGTGACAGGCATGATCAGCACATTTCATGTCATTACCTTATACGGCACCGGTGATCCACGCATGATGTCAGGCGGCATTTCTGAGGCGCTGGTCACCACCATGCTCGGTCTGGCTGTGGCTATTCCTATAATGCTCATGCACGCGTTTTTAAACGGGCGCGTGGAACATATAATAGCCGATATGGAAGAAAAGGCTGTAGCCCTGACTAACATCATACACAGGGAAATAACATTTATTGAATAGCGCTACAGTGTAAGTTTTCCCACTATGTCATTCTGAGCGACCGCAGAAAGCGAAGAATCTTTGTAGCTGTTCACGGCTTGAAACTTGAAATTGGAAAGTAGAAATTGGGAAGAACAATACAAAAACATGAAGGCCCAATTTCTATTTTCTAATTTCAACGTTCCGTGAACGGTTACCTTGTACTGTAATGGTGGCTGACAACCGTTAATTGCTAATTGGAAAAATGGACATAGTTGCAAACGCATACGAATATCTCAGACAGGGCGGTCAGGTAATGATCCCTCTCATCCTGACATCTCTCTGGATGTGGTTCCTTATAGGTGAACGGCTGATTTATTTCAGGCGGATGAATAGAGGAAATTTAAGTTTAAGAGAGACTGTGGAGATGCTTTCCGATAAACCGTTACCGGGAACTTCAAACGGGCTTATAAACAGGGTCGTAGCGAGTTTCCTCAAAGAACGTACGGGCAATAGTAAGCTTGATCGAGGCATCCTGGAACTGAGCGCCATGCGGGAAAGATCCTTCATAAGGCGCTATCTGTCGGTTATTGCTGTGCTTGCCGCTGTATCGCCATTGTTCGGCCTTTTGGGCACGGTAACCGGAATGATCACCACTTTTGATGTGATAACTTTTTTTGGCACGGGTAATGCCAAAGCTATGGCAGGCGGCATTTCCGAAGCCCTGATTACCACACAAAGCGGCCTGCTTGTGGCCATTCCGGGACTTTTTATGAGCGCTTTTCTTGTCCGTCGCGCCGACAGTTTGGAGAATCGCCTGGATGAACTGGTTATGACCCTGAAAAGGAATATTTAGGAGGATTTTAAGGTAATGATAGCTGTACGCCAATCTCTTCGTCGAAACAACAGAACCGAGAGCGTAAACATAGCGCCACTCATTGATCTGATCTTTCTTCTATTGATTTTTTTCATGGTTACCACCAGCTTTGTAAAGGAGACAGGCATTGACGTTGAGCGTCCTGCTGCATCGACGGCGGTGCTCAAGGAAAAGGGAAACATACTGATCGGTGTCTCCAGGGACGGGCAGATTTACCTCGACAGGAAACGGATCGATGCCAGAAGCGTGCGCGCTCACATTGAAAGGTGTCTGGCAGAAAACCCGGAGGGTGCAGTGATAATAGTGGCGGATAAAAATAGTCATACGGGGGCAATTGTTCGGGTAATGGATCAATGCCGCCTGGCAGGCGCAAAGAATGTAAGTATTGCAACATCTAAAGCTGCTGGAAATGAATAATA
>JAGGSD010000212.1 GCA_021159265.1 Syntrophobacterales bacterium
CCTTAAACATGCTTTGTAAAAGTTACTTTCCATTATAATGCCGCTAAACGGCATAGTGGAGCTTTTTACGAGACCACCAACCTTAATACACCACTTATTTACTTTTTTCAAATATTAACTATTGACAAATGATAGTAATTTTTTATAATGAGCAATTCTAAATTTAATTGAAAAGGATTTGATCATGTACGCAGTAATAGAAGCAGGGGGGAAACAGCACAAAGTTTCTGAAGGTGAACTCCTGAAAGTTGAACAAATTAAAGGGAATAAAGGCGACACGGTATTATTTGATAATGTGTTGATGATATCCGGGCAAGAAGATATGAAAATAGGAACTCCAATTGTCAAGGGTGCGCAAGTTACCGGTGAAATTGTTACCCAGATAAAGGGTCCGAAAATCTCCGTATTCAAGATGAAAAGGAGAAAGGGCTACAGTAGAAAGACGGGGCATCGACAAAAGTTAACTATACTAAAAATTAGAAATATCTCCATGTAACGAGGGAAAATTAAAATGGCACATAAAAAGGGACAGGGAAGTACCCGTAATGGACGAGATAGCCGGGGTCAAAGGCGAGGGGTGAAGGTTTACGGTGGACAGTCAGTTACTGCCGGGGCTATCATTGTGCGTCAATTGGGAACAAAATTACATCCGGGTAACAATGTTGGTCTGGGTAAAGATTACAGCATTTTTTCAAAGATTGACGGAACTGTTAAATTCGAAAGAAAAGATAAAACCAGAAAGAGAGTCAGTGTTTACCCTCATTAAAAAATAAATAATCCTCTTTGTTATTTTTATATTCCGACCTGAAACATCTACGCAAACAAGTGATACAGTGATATCTTTACAAAAGGTTTCACTTCGAGGGGGTACCCCTCAAGCTCCCCTTGGTTTTTGAATTCACATGTTATGAAACTTGTCTACAGTGTTAGCTGAATATCCTATTTTATATAACCAACCCCTCTTTTACCGCACTCTCCCTTCCACCCGAGCCACCACAGCTAAATAAAAAGAATTGACAGAGCGAAAAAAGATACGGAAGATAACGGTAATTATAATCGGTTATTTTGTGTCCTGTTGGTAAAGTAACAATAATACTAAATTATGAAATTTATCGATGAAGCAAAAATCTATGTTAAAGCCGGTGATGGCGGAAAAGGCTGTGTAAGCTTCAGGAGAGAAAAATATATTCCCAAAGGGGGGCCCAATGGTGGCGATGGCGGAAAAGGAGGAGATGTTGTCATCAGGACATCCCGAAATTATAGTACACTCCTTCATCTAAAATTTAACCAGCATCATGTTGCCAAACCGGGAGGCAACGGCGAGGGAAGTAATCGTACCGGCCGAAACGGCAAAGATGTGGAAATCGTTGTCCCTGTTGGGACCATTATAAAAGACGTTGAAACAAATGCCGTGCTTACAGATCTTACCCAAAATGGTCAAGCGTATGTAATTGCCAGGGGAGGAATCGGCGGCAGGGGAAATGCGAGATTCGCTACTTCGACAAACAGGGCGCCCCGTTATGCTCAAGATGGGATAAGTGGAGAAGAAAAGTGGATTAATCTTGAATTAAAGCTCCTCGCAGATGTTGGAATTATCGGTTTTCCGAACGTAGGAAAATCAACCCTTATATCAAGAATCTCTGCAGCAAAACCAAAAATTGCCGATTATCCCTTCACAACCCTAATGCCAAATCTCGGGGTCGTTAAATGCGGCGATTTTGAGAGTTTTGTCATTGCAGATATCCCCGGATTAATACAAGGCGCTCACCTCGGTATGGGGTTGGGCATAAAATTTTTGCGTCATATCGAAAGGACGTCCCTGCTACTTCACATGATAGACATTTCAAAGGACTCATACACCAATGCATGGAACGACTTCAAAGCCATAAATAATGAGCTTGCACACTTCAATTCTTCCATAATGGGAAAAAGACAAGTTGTAGCTATTAACAAAATCGAGCTTCCTGTAACCCGGGAAAGATTAAAAAAGGAAATAAAGTTCTTCGAAAAGAAAAAAATAACAGTTTTCCCCATTTCAGCCGTTACTGGAGAAGGGGTAAACGATTTGATACGCGAAATAGCCAAAAACATAAAATTGCATAAGGAACAGGAACTATAATGGGTACAGAAAGAAAAGACGTATTCAAAGATGCAAAAAGAATTTTAGTAAAGATTGGAACCGGCGTTCTAACGGGGGAAGATGGTCTTGACGGTAAAATCATACAGCAGTTGGTTGATGAAATGGCAGAACTCATAAAACAGGGTTTTCAGTTTGTGATTGTTTCTTCGGGCGCCATAGCCTCGGGAATACACAGAATGAAATTTAAAAATAAGCTTCAAAGCCTTCCGCAGAAGCAGGCTGCCGCAGCCATTGGACAGGGGAGATTGATGAAGGTTTACTCTAATGCCTTTCGCAAACATGGATTGAACGTAGGACAAATTCTCCTGAACATGAGCGATCTTACAGACAGGAAAAGATTCCTGAATACACGCAATACCCTTTCTGTACTTATGGAGTGGGGTGTTATTCCGGTCATCAACGAAAATGATACAGTTGCTGTTGAAGAGATAAAGTTTGGGGATAATGATAACCTGGCCGCCATGATGGCCAATATTGTGGAAGCCAATCTCCTGATCAATCTGACCAATACGGAAGGTCTTTATGACAGGAATCCCAAAGGGAGGGGGACTCCAAATTTTATTTCTCTGGTCAGGGAAGTAACTGACGAAATAGAGGCAGTTGCTTCATCTGAGACAGATTCCCTGGGAATGGGTGGCATGAAAAGCAAGGTAATTGCCGCAAAAAAAGTTACCGCCTTTGGTATTCCCTATATCATTGCCCACGGCAAGAGGAAAAACATATTACACGACATCTTTTCCGGTAAAGAAACAGGCACCCTTTTCTTGCCTATGATTGAACATCTGAAAAGCAAAAAATATTGGATAGCTTACACATTAAGATCACGAGGAAAACTATACCTTGATGACGGTGCGAAAGATGCGATTGTGAATCAAGGAAAGAGCCTTCTCCCATCAGGCATTGTTGCGGTTGAGGGAGTTTTTTGCGTTGGGGATCCTGTAAGTTGTGTGGACGCGAACGGAGTAATCATAGCAAAAGGATTGGCAAATTACAGTTCCGAAGATATAGACCAAATAAAAGGACTGAAAACATCCGTGATCGGACAGGTTCTTGGGAGCAAACCCTATGATGAAATAATTCACAGGGATAATATGGCCGTATCAAAACAGGTTAAGAAATAGCGTTGTTCAATTTTTCCTCCAGCGCTTACTTCAACGCCTTCTATCCGGAGAAGCGCTTCCTTCAATTCTTGTCCGCCGCCGAAGTGACCCGGATGCCCGGTGGATTTTACTACACGGTGGCATGGCAGGATAATGGGGAAAGGGTTCCCGGAGAGGGCTGTTCCTGTTGCCCGGGCTGCCCCCGGGGCGCCCGTTTCACCGGCCAGTTGACCGTATGAGACAACCTTTCCCCTGGGGATCCGTCTTAATTTCAGTAAAACGTTCTTCTGAAAATTATAGCACTGTCCCATGTCGAGCAACTCCAGTGAAAATTTAACAATACTCCCTTCCATATACTCCTTAATTTGATTACACATTTCACCCAGGATGCGATTTGACCTTTTCACAGCACGGGGGTATTCTCGACATATTACCCGGGCTATAGTGTCACCTTTTCCGGGAAGGAAAATCCGTACGACAGACGGAGCAGTATCTCTTTGAATCCACACAACGCCCACATCTCCGAAGGGTGACGGTATTGATTCATAGAAAAATGATGTATCTGCGTAACATTCAGGCAAAAAATTATCCTCTAAAATCAAGTAGCATTACCCGTACTCCGTTCTCAGTTTACTCCTTTGAAAAGAATTTCGGGAACTGTATATCTATTTTCCAAAGAAAAGTAAAGGGCATGCCGGGCCCTGGATAGGTGCTATGGAAGCAACAATATTTACCGGATGGGTGCACAACATAATAACTTGACAATCAGCTGCGGGACTCCCTCCATGAAAGCAATGGTCTGCGCTACCTCTTCCCTGGTCATAACCACAGGGATATTGATCTTTCCGGATGCTCGAACCGCATTAATTTCCTGGTCAAGAGGTTGTTTCAGAACATGTTTGTACAGGAAAACCAGCGCATTCATGGCCTAATTCTGTGAGACCTTTGCATAACGTTCCCTTTTGCCCAATTTCTGCGTCAGGCTCAAATTTT
>JAGGSD010000088.1 GCA_021159265.1 Syntrophobacterales bacterium
TCGTAAAAAGTCCAAAAACTCCCTCTCCCTTGATGGGAGAGGGTAGGGGTGAGGGTGAATACAGCGCTATTTCAACTAGTTATGCCCCCTCCCCTTTATCCCCTCCCACGAGGGGAGGGGAAATCCGACTTTTTACAGGTCCATTAAATTTTAATCCTCGAAATATCCAACATGTTCCTGCGGTCTTCGCCGAGTCTTCGGCGTGAGCTCAGTCGAACCGTTAAAATTTTCGCCTTCCTTGAACTTGAACAAAATTGAACATTCTGCAAAGGTCTCCTTAACAGGATCGAACCTTTATCTTTTCTCAATCTCCTTTTGCTTGATAACGGAAGGCAACCATTGATAAATCGGGGCAAAGTACTGTGTCACCTTTGTTCTATGGGGAATCATGAAAACAAAGCCCTTTTTTTGGTCCGGAACGATTGCTATATGTCTGATGATAGCCGGTTCGGGATTCAATTCCATGAATTTTATAAAACGATCACGTACTTTCAAATTTGAATAATAGAGGTAAAAATCACGGGTTCCCCATTTTATCGTTTCTTTGTTTAATCGCTGTTCATTTGTTATTTTCGGCCCCCGAAAACCAGCAAACTTTGATTCAATCAAATGACCTTCCCCAAGAGGATTATGCTTCAGGTACAATGTGATGAAGAGCCGGTCATATTTCATTATCAGGAGTTTTGATACCGGAAAATAAAGCCATGAGTGTCTCGGGAGCAGAGTAATCGTAGCATCAATCCTGGAAACAGGGCCTTTCCGTTTGACCAGGAAATTAGCATGGTATCCAATAATCCCTCCGATGTTGGTAAAAGTTTGGTCATCCGGCTTTACGACATCGACAATATCGTTGAAAGCGGAGAGGAATATTTTTTTGTTTTGTCTTCTGCCCCAGAAATAACCGAAGCTCAAAAGAAAACTGAAGGCAATGAAGAGGAAAAAAACAGGTTGAGTTAGGATATGTTCGTATTCAAACATTTTTACCTATTTTATAACAGTTTTGATGTAATGTCTTCCTGGATATCGTACAACTTTCCGTCCTTACCATCAAGGAGCGCCTTTGAGAGGAAAACACGGTCAATGGGAACATCTTTTGCCTTTTTTCTCATGTTCCCTTCAACATGATCGGCCATTTTTATATTTTCTTTGGCGACCTTATTGTTAATCAGCAAACGAAGCGGGAGATTCAGGTCATTGAGGCCTTCCATCAATCTCTCAGACTCCTTGAGGGAGAGGATATCAGGGTTAAAAACTAAAATGACAGAACAATTTTCTCCTTGCAGGATTTTGTTCAAAGCCTGATAGTTACTATTCAGTTTCCAGAGTCTTTTCAGAATATCATCGTCTGCTTCTTTGTAGTTTAACACAGTTTCTTCATTTGATAAGGGCCCTCTTATTCTGTGGATTGTATAGCGTTTTTCCAGGATCTTTTGCCTGATTTGAATCAATCGATCAATCCAGGTTATTGTAACCCCCGGCAAGGCAAGAAACCTGAGAGTGAGCCCCGTTGGGGGTGTATCAAAGATTATATAATCAAAGTCCGTCTCGTTATTTATGGTTCTTTCAATGCTGGTCAGAAGGGCATACTCCTCTATCCCGGGCGAATATCTGAGCACGGAAAAGTAATTGTCAAGATTTAATGTCTGAAGGTATTTGTAGGTACTGGAAAGAACGTTTATTTCTCTTTGAAGGTATTCCCTCGATAGTTTTTGAAGATCGATTTCTTTAAGATACAGAGTGTTTGTATAACGGCTTTTCTTATCTTTAAGGGCTATACCAAATATGTCTCCCAGGTTGTGGGCCGGGTCCAGAGATACAATTAATACACGGTTTTTTTGAGAGAGCTGCCACGCGGCGGCGGCGGCCATGGTGGATTTTCCCACGCCTCCTTTTCCGGTAAAAAAGAGAATCTTCATTTAATCGATACCTATTGTTCCGCACATTTCCGCTAACATATCACCGGCATCTTCAGCCCTCCGGTTTAAGATATTCAGCTCCTCTCCCATAAAAGGTAAAAGCTCAATCGCCAGAAAGGTGGGTGGTGAGGGGAAACCAACAAAAGATCCTAAAAGCAGCAGGGCGAATATATTCTCGAGTTCCTCCATTTCCACAATTGTGAGCGCAACCGCATCTTCGCGATGCATGGCATGAAAATCAGAAAAAATTCGTTGAATAAATTCTAAAATCGAAAAACCCATCAGGATAGATTCTTGGGTGAATATTGATTGAGAGCCGGCGCGCAGCCAGTCCCGCGCGCCGGCAACAGAGATTAAACTGTCAAACAAATCATTCTGCTTTGCCTGATTTGCCTGACTTGACGAAATCCGCAATAAATACAAAATTCAGGATCAACATTATCGCCAGAATAACCATGACAGTCCATCCCGGGCCGGGTTTGGCTGCAATGGCGCCTGGCTGAACAACAATCATGAACCAGATAATAGCGGAAGTTACTGTAACCCAGAGGAGCCAGGCCGGGATAACAGCAACACTGGAAAATGATGATTTGAGTTTCTTGGCGACAAAAGCCGCGCCGGTCATAAGGGCGATAGAAGCGATCAACTGGTTTGCCGCTCCGAAAGAACCCCAGATAATCAGCCAGTTTCCAGTTGCGGCCAGCCAGATTCCTATGGCTGCCGGAATTATAGAAGCAACCCAGCGGTTGGTTAGAGCATTGTAAAGCCACGTAGTTTTGTCTTTGAGAGGAATAGCCATTTCAGATACGCAGTAACGTGCCAGCCGGTTGGTTGTGTCCAGTGTGGTCATGGCAAAAGAAGCAACCCACATGCCAGCGATGACCTTGACATATATAGCTGGAATGAAACCAAGCCAGGTTGCGGCAACCATGTCGGAATAGGATTGAACAAAGAGGTTTGCCTTGGATAATTTAACAGATGCAGAGGCTTTGGTGAACATAGCGCCCCAGTTGCCCGGATTCAGCATGTCTGCGCTCACACCTGCGTTCTTAAGAGCAGTGTATCCAAAACCGGCTATGGCTACGATAACGATAGTGGACAGGAAACCTTCCGTAAACATGCCGCCGTAACCAATAAACAATGCATCGCTTTCCTTTTCGATTTGTTTCGATGTTGTTCCTGAAGCTACGAGAGAATGGAAACCGGAAAGGGACCCGCAGGCAATGATGAGAGGAATCGCGGGCCAGAACGGCGTTGGCTTGCCACCTAGCAGAACTGGTGAAAAACTTGAAAATGCAGGAACTTCAAATCCCTTGAACGCAAATATGGCGGCGAGAAAACCTATCAGCAACCCAAAATACAAGAGCCAGGAGTTCAGGTAATCTCTCGGCTGCAATAGAACATTAACGGGAATAGCGGCGGCGATGATGATATAGAAAAAGAATATCCACATCCAAGACATATAACTCAGTTTGATAGGCGTGACCGTGCCCAGCCATATGGCAAGTATAAGCATAATTATCCCGATAGTGGTAGCCAGGCTGAAATTCATCTTTACACGGTATAACAATACACCGAGGATAAGGGCGGATAATATTTTCCACGCGTATGCAGATGCGATGGCCGGGGTTCTGACGAACATTCCTCCAACAATAGCTCCAAAGGCCGCCACAACCAGTATGAGAAGGAAGAAAACAATCCAGTAGAATGCCGTCCCCGTCCTCTTGCCCATGAGGTCTGAAGCGACAAACTGGATGGATTTACCGTCATAACGGACAGATGCCATCAGTGCCAGGTAATCGTGAACGGCACCGATAAAGATGTTGCCGAACCATACCCAGAGCAGACCGGGGACCCAGCCCCAGCACATTGCCAATGCAGGGCCGATGATGGGAGCCGCGCCTGCGATTGAGGCAAAATGATGCCCGAAAAGGACCACTCTCCTTGCCGGGATATAATCTACCCCGTCATAGAGGCGTTTGGAAGGCGCCTCTATAGCATCTGAGGCATTCACAACATCCTTTTCTATTTTTTTACCGTATGTAAAATAGAGAATTAGGTAAATAGAAAAACCGATAATAATAATTAGTGTTGTCATACGTTACCCCCTTTTTATAAGATTAAAAAATTAGTTAGGATAAAAAAACTCACCACCCACCTGTAAAAAAATTAGTAACCGTTCACGGGTTCATAGTTCAGGGTTAAGGACAAAGGCAACATTAAAGACCTGAAGTCCTCGTCAAAAATGTTCATTTTCGCAAATAATTGCCAATTTGGTTCCAGATTTTGTTTCAGGCCTGACGAAGCTGACGC
>JAGGSD010000078.1 GCA_021159265.1 Syntrophobacterales bacterium
CCCGACGCGGGCGACTAAAGTCGCCCCTACCCGAATTTTTTGAGATATTATGGTTCAAAGTTGATCATTTTCTAACCACTGAACCGTGAACTATAAACCTGAGTAGTTAGTCCGTTAGTTGTAAAGTTTTTGTAAAAATGGCAAAAGAATTTAGTAAGCGGTCACTGAACGTCGAAATTAGAAAATAGAAATTGGAAATTTGGCCTCATGCTTTTCTCACGAATTTCTAATTTCCAATTTCAAGCCGTGAACGGTTGCAGGCTTTCAGCTTCGAGCTTTTCCGGCTTATTCGGGTTAGGGAGGATATTTGATAATGAGTAACGATGAAAAACGATTAGCTGAGAGTTGTATTAACACCATTCGCTTTCTTTCTGTTGACGCTATACAGAAAGCCCGATCAGGGCATCCGGGTTTGCCCATGGGGGCAGCCGCAATGGCATATACTCTCTGGACAAGGCATCTTAAGCATAATCCCGCTAATCCGAAGTGGGTGGATCGGGATCGATTTGTCCTTTCTGCGGGACATGGTTCAATGCTTCTCTATTCCCTTCTTTATTTAACCGGTTATGAACTTTCGCTTGAAGATATCAAAAATTTCCGGCAATGGGGCAGCAAGACCCCTGGTCATCCGGAACTTGGTATAACACCGGGTGTTGAGGTAACAACCGGGCCCCTCGGTCAGGGAATAAGCAATGCGGTGGGTATGGCCATAGCTGAGGCATATCTGGCGGCCATATACAACAGGCCCGGCCATGAGATTGTTGATCACTACACCTATGTCATTGCCGGGGATGGAGACCTTATGGAAGGAGTCGCTTCCGAAGCCTTCGCTCTGGCGGGACACCTTGGCCTTGGCAAATTAATTGTTCTCTATGATGATAACCATATTTCCTTAGCCGGGTCAACAGATCTTACTTTTACGGAAGATCTGCAGGGGAGATTTGCAGCCTGTAACTGGCATGTTCAATATGTGGAAGATGGAAACGATATTGCAGAGATAGACAAGGCATTGATAAATGCCAGGGAAGAAACAGGACGTCCTTCCATTATTTCTGTCCGTACCTTGATAGGCTATGGCGCTCCTAACAAACAGAACACTTACGGAGCCCATGGATCACCCCTTGGCCCTGAAGAAGTTATAACGGCTAAAGAAAACATCGGCTGGCCGACGGAACAGGAGTTTTTTATACCCGATGATGTCTTGAAGCACATGCAGGGCGCTTTGAATATTGGTGAAAAACATGAATCTGAATGGAGAGCCGCATTCAATCGATATGAAGAAGCTTTTCCCGAGAATGCAGCTGATTTTGAGCGCGTCATGGATGGAAAATTACCTGAGAGTTGGGATTCAGACCTTCCTCAATTTGATCCCGACACGAAAGGCATTGCCACGCGAAAGGCTTCCGAAACCGTTATGCAATATCTTGCCAGGTGTTTGCCGGAATTTATCGGAGGGTCTGCCGATCTGAACCCATCCTGTTTCACCTGGCTGAAGGGTTACGGGGATTTTGAGTCCGCCGGTACCGTTCCCGGGGATTCACAGGGCGCCGTTGGCAGTCGCTGGGATTATGGAGGACGAAACATTCATTACGGCGTTCGTGAGCATGCAATGGGCGCCATATCCGGGGGGATGGCTCTGCATGGCGGCATCATTCCATTTACGGGAACATTTTTGGTATTTTCCGATTATATGCGACCGTCCATGCGCCTTGCCGCTTTGATGGGCATACGGGTTATTTATGTCTTTACCCATGACAGCATCGGCGTGGGCGAAGATGGTCCGACACACCAGCCCGTTGAACAGATTATGAGCCTGCGCAATATCCCTAATCTGACCGTTATCCGGCCTGCCGATGCCGCAGAGGTTGTGGAAGCCTGGAGGTTTGCTATCCTCAATAGAAAAGGTCCGACAACTCTGATTTTTACACGCCAGAATGTTCCGAACCTGGATCGCTCAGAGTATGCTGCAGCGCGTAACCTCCGGAAGGGCGGATACGTATTGTGGGAATCCGCAGAAGGTTTGCCCGAAGTCATTCTGATCGGCACAGGGTCTGATCTGCACATTGCCCTTGAAGCAGGGAAGAAGCTGGTTGAAGAAAAAATTCATGTGCGAGTCGTCTCGCTTCCAAGCTGGGAAATTTTTGATTGTCAACCGAGAAAATACAGGGAGAATGTCCTGCCGTCGTCTGTAAAAGCCCGTGTGGCAGTGGAAGCCGGAATCAGACAGGGATGGGAACACTATGTGGGGCTGGAAGGAGCCGTTGTCGGTATGGATGGTTTCGGAGCCAGCGCGCCTGCTTCGGTTCTATATGAAAAGTTTGGCATTACAGAGGAACATGTGATCCAGGCGGCAAAGAAACTTGTCAAGTGAAGTAACAGGTAACAGGGATCGGAGGTCAGAAATTCAGCCTCCGACTCGAAACCCGAGAGGGGGGTATCAAAATTTTTACACCAAATTGTCATATTCGTCTTGGAAACTACCAGCATCAGGTGGATACTGTCCTGGTTGAATTGAAGAAAAATCGTATCATAGAGCGGATCTGGTCAAAGGATTATACGGTGTGGAAACCTGATCCTGCAGAGATCAGCAACCGCCTGGGATGGTTAGAAAGCCCGCTGAACATGAACGAAGACATTAACAGAATAGAACAACTGGCCGGTGAATTACGTGCGGAGGGATTCACTCACGCCCTGCTTTTGGGAATGGGTGGATCGAGTCTCGCCCCCGAGGTCCTGAGAAAAACTTTCGGCGTTTCAAAAGGATATCTTGATCTTGCGGTGTTCGACAGCACTGACCCGGCTTATGTTCTGTATCATACAAAAAGGCTTGATCCGGAGAAAACCCTTTTTGTTGTTTCCTCCAAGTCAGGCACAACGGTTGAAACCATTTCTTTTTTTAAGTATTTCTACAGCCTGGTATGGGATGTACTGGGCGACCATACCGGTAAACATTTCGTCGCCATTACCGATCCGGGTTCTTCACTGGCTGATTTAGCTGACCGCCATTCCTTTCGGGCGACATTCCTAAATGATCCCAATATAGGCGGCCGTTATTCAGCGCTCTCTTATTTCGGGTTGCTCCCGGCAATGCTGACAGGTATGGATGCGGGAAAGCTTCTTGCACGCTCTATGGATATATTGAAATGTTGCCGGAATTCCGACCACGACAATATGGGATTGTCGCTCGGTGCGATAATGGGATCACTTGCCATGGCCGGCAGGGATAAGTTAACCTTGATTATTCGACCTGAAATCTCGAGCTTTGGCAACTGGTTGGAACAGCTCATCGCGGAAAGCACGGGGAAAAAAGGCAGGGGCATTCTGCCTGTCACAGGCGAACCTGCAGGATCTCCCGACATGTATGGTAATGACCGTTTTTTTATCTTCCTGAATCTGGAAGGGGAGGGGGCATATGAGCCGGCATTAAAGGCTCTGGAGGATGCCGGTCATCCTGTCATAGATATACATCTTAAAGACCTGTACGATCTGGGTGGGCAATTTTTCCTCTGGGAGATGGCGACTGCCGTTGCCGGTCATATTTTACAGATTAATCCCTTTGATCAGCCTGATGTTGAAGCGTCTAAAAAACTCTCCCGCCGGATGGTCGATGAGTACGTCAAAAAAGGTACCCTGCCAACCGAGACATCCACACTTTGTTATGGAGGAATTACCGTATACGGAGGACCGAAAGCACGTACCCCCGGTAAAGTCCTCACTGCTTTTATGGAGCAGGCAACCCCGGACAGTTATGTAGCTCTTCAGGCATACATTCAGCCGACAGATAAAATGGATGATGCGCTTAAGAAACTGAGAGTGCGAATTCGTAACCGGTATAAGCTGGCCACATCAGTTGGTTACGGACCGCGCTACCTGCACTCTACGGGGCAACTGCATAAGGGGGATGCAGGCAAGGGGTTGTTTATCCAATTCACTGCTGATGATGTAAGGGATGTATCTATTCCTGACAATCTTGAATCAGCCACATCCTCAATGAGTTTCGGCGTTCTTAAAATGGTTCAGGCTATGGGTGACAGGCAGGCATTACTTAATGCGGGAAGGCAGGTCGTTCGCTTTCATCTGGGCCAGGATATTTCAGGGGGAATAAAACATCTTACAGAGGCATTAGTTCGTTAATTGTAAAGTTCGTGCCTGCCTGTGCGTATCCGCACGCAGACAGGCAAAATTGGCAAAAGAATTAAAAACAATCACGAAACCACGAA
>JAGGSD010000411.1 GCA_021159265.1 Syntrophobacterales bacterium
AATATGTAACATTCCGCTTTGTAAAGATCAAGAAATAAATCTCTCCTTGACATCAGAGCCTGTCATGAAATATGTGTTGCAGTCAGAAGTAATAAACCACTCAGCGGCAAGTCACGGGGTGTTAACCCCTGCAGATTTCACATCGTCCTTCAAATAATTGGAATAATTCATGTAATCTGCGAAATCTGTGGATTAAAAGTAAATAAGAGGATTAAAAATGCTCCCCACTACGCAATGGGAATTCACCAATATAGACAGCAAAAAGCAATACGTACTGGAAAAAGAACTCGGCATTATGCCTATAATATCCCGGATATTAATTAATCGTAATATTGAAAACCCCGACGATGCAAAAAGATTTCTTCACCCGTCGCTTAAAGATCTCCACAATCCCTTTCTCATGAAGGACCTTGAAAAAGGTGTTGATAGAGTAATACAGGCAATTTCCAATAATGAAAGAATAGCTGTTTACGGCGATTATGACACCGACGGTATCACCTCTGTAGTCACTCTGGTAAAATTTCTGAGAAGATTCCACGAAAATGTTACTTATTATATTCCTGACAGGATTAAAGAGGGATATGGGTTGAATAAAGTGGCTGTGGGAAAGATAAGAAATGACGGCGTTACCCTCATCATTACTGTGGATTGTGGGATTACTGATTGTGAAGAAGTGGCCTATGCAAAATCAATTGGTATTGATATCATAATTCTGGATCACCACGAGGTTCCCGAAGAACTGCCGAATGCTGTAGCCGCTGTCAACCCAAACCGCACCGACTGTTCGTTTCCATTTAAAGATCTTGCAGGAGTTGGCATTGCCTTTAATTTTTTAATAGCCCTCAGGGGAAAACTGCGCCAGTCAGGATTTTGGAACGACAAAACATATCCGAATTTAAAGGAGTATCTGGACCTCGTTGCTCTCGGAACGATCGGAGATATTTCTCCACTGATTGATGAAAACAGGATATTTGCCAGGATCGGTCTTGATATTATCAATGAGGGAAAAAGGGTTGGCATTGAGGCATTAAAAATAAAAAGTGGTTTAAAATTTAATCCGGTAGATTCCGGTGAAGCATCATTTAAACTTATCCCGAGGATAAACGCCGCAGGACGTATTGGCTCGCCGGAAGATGCTGTGCGGCTGTTGCTTACAGATGACATGGATGAAGCCATCCGTATTGCGTCAATACTGGATAATTATAACCGCAAACGCCAGGAAATTGAGAGAAAGATTCTTAATGAAGTACTTCATATAATAGAAACTAAGTCAAGGGATAAAACGATAAAATCTATTGTCCTTGCTTCTCCGGAATGGCATCCGGGGGTTATTGGCATCGTTGCTTCAAAGCTTGTAGATAGATATTACCGGCCCGCAATATTAATCAGCCTGAAAGACGGCATTGGAAAAGGATCGGGAAGGAGTATTGCCGAATTTAATCTATACAATGGATTGAAGGATAAATGTGATTCATTACTCATATCCTACGGAGGACATCGATACGCTGCAGGGATTACGATCAGAGAAGAAAACATTGAAGAATTTGCTGATTGTCTTGATGAAGCCATTCTTGATAATCTTGATATGCCAAAACTTGCCCCAAAAACATACATTGATTCTACATTCAGCAGTCTAAACGAGATTAATTATGAGCTTATTTCGCAAGTTGAAATGTTATCCCCTTTTGGCAACATGAATCCGGAACCGATACTGTGTGTAAAAAATGTTGACGTGACATCCGCTACAACGGTCGGAACTAATCATCTGAAAATGAGATTAAGTGATAATGGAACCAGTCATGATTCTATATGGTTCGGCAAGGGACAATTTTCAAACACTCTCTCTAAATCAAGAGTTGATATAGCCTTCAGCCCTCAAGTCAATAACTGGAACGGAATGAAGAATATTCAGTTGATGATGAAAGATGTTTCGATACCTGAAATTTTATGAAAACATCTATTCATGATACCCATTCTCTTTTATCCAGAATAATTTTATAATCCGTCATGGTGCCGGGTTTTTCAATTAAGATTTTATTTACCTTGACAGTACATATCCGTTGAAACAGATCTCCAAAACGTTTTTCAAGATGACAGACCCTATCCGCTTCTCCTTCTTCAAGCTCCAATATGGCCGTCACATAGTCCTTATATGATTCTCTGGTAATAACTATACGGAATTTGATATCTCCCATTTTTTCACTTATTTCCTTTAACTGAGTAGGGGCAATAAAAAGCCCCCTGACTTTCACGGCATCCCCTACCCTGCCGGCAATTCCATTCAGTCTATACGATGTCCTTCCGCAGGGACACTTTTCTTCTATAATACTTGAAAGGTCGCCCGTTCCAAACCGGAATAAAAAGAAAATATCATTTAATCTGGTTACCACTACCTCACCTAATTTTCCATCTTCAACCCTCTTGCCCGTCGCGGGATCAACAATCTCAATGATTACTTCTTCGCAGATATGCCAGCCGTTTTTTTCCCCGCATTCATAGGCTATATCCCCTACTTCTGTTGCTCCATACATCTGATAAGTATTGATTCCGTATTTATTTTCAAATGTTTTACGCACGCGTGGTAAAAGGGGTTCGGCCACAAAACTCGCTTTTTTAAGTTTAAAATCCTTTTTGAAATCATGACCCATTTCTTCGGCTTTATTGATGATAGCCATCAGGAAACTTGGCGTACCGGTATATCCGGTTATCCCAAGATCGCTGATTAATCGAACCTGCATTTCGGTGCCGGAAGTTCCCGCCGGAACAACTGTCGCGCCGGTTTGCCTCAACCCCTCATGAAAGGTTAATCCGGCGGCGACCATATGATACGAAAATGTATTGAGAACGATATCGCCTTTTCCAAAACCTGCCGCAAAGTATCCCCTTGCCCATAAAGTATTTTCTCTAAGATGCGGTTCGTAAACCGGTCCGGGAGAGATAAAAATTCTGTCTATATCGGCATCATTGCGACAGAATCCTCCGAACGGAGGGGCTTGCAATTCGAGCTCAACAACTTCTTCCCTGGAAATAACCGGTAGTTTCTCCAGATCACGAATCGACTTTATATCAGCGGGGTTAACACCCAATTCATCAAGGATAGTTTTAAGTCTTTCCGAATGATTATATCCAAGGGTAACCATCCGGGATAACCTCCGGTTTTGATCGTTTTCTCTTTCCTCGGGAGATATTGTTTCTTTATCGTCGAAATAATTTGTCATATCTGACTCCTTGTTTTAGTTTCGAGTTTCGAGTTTCGAGTTGGTATCAACAATCTTACAACTTTAAACCCGAAACTCGAAACTAAGCCTTTACAACCACCTTTTTCTTCTCTTATACGACTTTACATCCTTATAGGATTTTGCTGCACCGGAGGCACCCATGCCTAAATAAAATTCCTTGACATCGGGGTTTTCTCTCAGTTCAGCCGCTTTTCCTTCCATGACAATTTTGCCGTTTTCCATAACATATCCGTAATGTGCAATCTGCAGGGCCATGCTTGCGTTTTGTTCAACCAGCACAATCGTCACCCCCTGCTCTTCATTAACCCTCTTAATAATTTGGAATATCTCTTTAACCACTAACGGCGCAAGTCCCAGTGAGGGTTCGTCAAGCAGCAAAAGTTTGGGATGAGCCATCAAGGCACGTCCCATAACAAGCATCTGCAGTTCCCCTCCACTGCAGTAACCGGCTAACGTTTTTTTCCGGGTTACCAGAGGGGGAAAGTAATCATAAATCATCTCCATATCGTTTTTAAAGGGTTTGCCCCATCGTGTAGCAGTTCCTACCCTTAAGTTTTCTTCTATTGTTAAATACTTGAAGGGCTGACGTCCTTCCAGAACCTGAATGATTCCTAAACGTGTAATATCTTCCGGAGCGGAATTCTGTATGAACTTCCCGTCATAAATCAGGTCTCCGTCGGTAACTCTTCCGTTTTCCGGCTTGAGAAGCCCCGAAATAGCCTTTAGCGTGGTTGTTTTCCCTGCGCCGTTGCTTCCGAGGAGAGAGACAATATTGTTTTTTTCTACTTTCAGGGAAACACCTTTCAAAACCTGAATGACATCGGAATAAACGACACTAATGTTATTCAGTTGAAGCAGCAAATTATCCTTCATGTCTGAATCCCCTAACCCGGACAAGCCGGAACCAAGATGAACATCGAACATCGAACGTCCAACATC
>JAGGSD010000196.1 GCA_021159265.1 Syntrophobacterales bacterium
TGTAAAAGTTACTTTCCATTATAATGCCGCTAAACGGCATAATGGAGCTTTTTAATCGTTCCCTGCTTGATTCTTAGTTTCCCTTAGTACGTCTCAGTTTTTTCATTTTGAGTAATAACATCCCTGTCTCAGGCTGGCTGAGTATCCTGTTTGCTTCAAGGAGTTGTAAATATTCCTCAGGCAGAACAACAACAGGGTTCAGGTTTATATCTTGTTGAATATTTAAACACATGGGGATTGTGGCCGAAATTCCGGTTTTCATGCTGATCTGTCCCGATCTTTCAAGCCGGAACAAAAGTGACTCTGGAGGAATTATCAGGACTGAGTCGGTGCTATCCGGGAGCATAATTTTGATACTGATATGCTTTCTGGTTGTCCAGTCCCGATACATCGGATTATCGCGTTTATCTCTTTCTACGCCTTCTATACCGCTAATGAGACACGGTAATTTCAGGTAAAGATAATCACCCTGCCGGGTCGCGTACTTTTGCACTTTTACTGAAAATTCTTCAATTCCCGGGTATACATTATAATTGGTAATGTATTCGCTGTCTGCCGTGGCTGACTGGCTGACAGCGGCCACCAGCTTCTGATGATAGCGCCTGCGTTTCTCGGGTGTCATTTCGGCAAATTGCTTATGAAACGATGCGAAGTCCATTCCATAGACTTTACGCGTTATTTTCATCGCTGCATCGCCGTTTTTAGACAATCTAATGGAAAAACTCATATTATTTCGATCCTTCAATTCAGGTGAAGATGCGGAGATTGTTTTTATTTGCCCTGATTGCAAAAACAGAGCCGGATACCCGTCGTTTGGTGTACTCCCCAGCCGGGCATATTGATCGGTATCGTTCAAATAAATATATCCCTGATCTGTCTTGAGGCGTACGAGAACATCATGAAACCATCCGGGAGCAGGATACTTCCGTATGGGATCCTGCAAGCTTTTTATTTGCGAGTTCCATGATGCAAGAATAAATTCCGGGTAATATCCCGCGGTGCGTAAAAGCGAGTATAACAGTACCGCTCGATCGGCGGAATCTCCGTATCCATCAGCCAGTGTCTTATCGGCCGGTGTTATTTGATCAAGAGGCAAATCACTAATACCAAGATCGATATGATGAATATTCTTTGCCACAAAGTCCCGAATCGCAGTAATTCGCCTGACATCATTATGAATGCCGGAGATAAGTCTTTTTGCCATGGCTGCCGTTTCCGGTTGAAGTGAAGCGGCTTTAATCAGTGTCTGACGCACATTTTCAGCATAATGTTTCCAATCTCCGGCAGATGCAAAGACCACAGGATTAAAACTGTACCACGGGGGCATATAGCCCTCATATTTCACAGGTTCCACCTTTGTGGCGGTAAACTCGAATATCGTCTTTCCATCAATATGCCTGGATTTTTCTATGATGACCTGTTCGGGCTTGCGTTTCAATATGTTCTCTAATCCTGTCCCGCCGTCAGCCTTAAGAATCTTCAGGTGTAAATAATCCGGGACTTTTACTCGCAGCGTTTTCTTTACGCAAGGATAATAATAACGAAACATTCCATCTATGGAAAATAACGAATAGTTCCCCAGACTTCCGGCTCGTTCCCACTTTATATTATCCCTTATGGAAAAAAATGGACGATTTTTCTTCTTTCTCACGATGGTGTACTCGATAATACTGCCTTTTTCCACACCGGGAAGACTGACTACAAGCGTCTTGGCTGCCGGATAGCGGGGAGCATTCCCAACCCAGCCTGCATCCATTTCATTGATTTCTTTATCTTCTATGGTTTTTACCTCTCCCGACGGAGATGTCACCACGGCTTTCAGGATTTTGACGTCCTCCCATACAGGATTGTAATTTATGTAAATATCGCTGTTCTTTTTCTTACCACCATAAGTGAGGATTTTCATTTTCAGATGTTTAGTTTCCGTCCAGTTATTCGCGTCTTTAAGATCATACTCAACCACCTCATTCAGCACTGCAGCATCCGCATGAAAAGAAGAGTACCATGCTGTCTCATCATGGATATTTTGTGTGGCGGATTTGGAAAAAATAGGCATCTTCCGGTTTTCGGATTCGATCTTCTTGAGTGTTTCCTTGAGAATCAGGTATTCTTTTGGTGAATACTCAGGGAGTTTCATTTTGAAGACATTTTCACTTACGAGAGTCTGCTTTTGAATGGATATATTACGATTCCAGGTGGTTCCCGCGTTGTCAATACTTTCATATTCGGGCAGGCTTATGGACTTGCCAACCGATTGATTCAGATCCAATTTCAGTGTCTCCCTGACACCGCACGAATACCGGGTGAAGAGTGGGTATTTGCGTTTTTTGAGACCCATTTCTTCAATAAGATAATGAACCAGGCCGACGTTGTTGCCCATGCGCGGCACAGGCACCATGACGATATTTTTCCCCGAGATAATAATGTCCTTTGCCTCGAAGTTGAGATCAGCCTTTAACGGACTTTTTGTATCAAGAATGTCGGAAGGAGTTATCCTGTAATCGATAAGCCGGGCGCCCGGTACGATTTTCTTAATTATTTTCTCGAAGTATCCACGCCGCTCATCAGCCGGCAGTCTCGAAAAATAGCTTCGATAAACATTGTCATTAATACCATTGAAGCTCAGTATGGATTTTGCCTTCAGATTTCCTGCCTTATCAAGCCGGCCTTCTGTTTTGATATCCATCATATTCTGCTCTGCAGGCTGAATGGGGCTGGTTCGGAGTGTTTCACCTTCAGGTGTGGCGATAAGATAACTCAGGTTGTTGAGATAGGCGGGTAAAAGTTGTTTCGTGTTTTCGTCGGTCGAGTCCATCAGCAGGTATGAACCGTTTTCCTCACGCACACATGAAATGGCATGGTTGAAAAAAGGCTGGGGCACATCGAAATCTTTTTTAGGGCCGACCATGATCAGAACGGGATAGGAATCGAATCCGGCCAGCCGCAGCATTGACACGAGCAGAGCGGCCTTGTCCCGGCAGACACCGGCGCGCCGGTTAAAAGTCATGTTAACCGGATGCGGCTCATAACCGGGGGCATTTTTTTCTACGGTGAGGCCGAGGTAACGAATCTCCTGCGACACCCATTTAAAAATTTTTTTAATCTTTTCGTGTGAATCAACGATGCCCTTTGTCAGATGCTCTACTGTTTTTTTCATTGCTGGCGTAGTTTTTTCTATGTTCGGTTTACTCAAGTTCCAGTACCAGCGGGAGATCGACTTCCAGTCTTTTATTGTGCTGACGAGCAGCCGCTGTGTCTGACTGTACAGAGGGGGCATTTCGGGTTCAGGAAAGGCGCGTGGAACATTTACTGCAATCCACCTATAAATAATCAGATTACCATGATCTTGTTTTGTATGAGTTACCGTGCCGGGAATTTCAGCTTTGAGGGCAATGTTCTGAAGGGGTCTTTCCTTTGGAGCAACAACTATATATTCGGAGCGTTTTATAGGATTAATGCCTTCAAAGTTTACATAGTCGCTCCAGGTTCCGGGCATACGAGCCTTGGCACAATCATCAAATATAATAAAGTGGATAATATCCCCCAGATTCAGTCGCGGGATATTTACCCGCAGGATTTTGCTGTCAGGATTATAAATACCGGATTCCATCTGGGTCTGATTAATCATGACACGACTATTTTTAGTAATGTCGACGTGATCCACCGTTCCGTCATTTTTGAGCACTTCAACAAGCTTAAACCTGGTGGTATTGTAGGGAATAGTGAAGTAAGACGAAACAGTTTTGAAAGACTGCCGGCCCCTTTCAGTAAGAATTTTTGTATAGGATTCATCACATTCGATGTAAGTGCCATCTTTTTGATACTTGATCCAGTGCTTCTGATCTACCGTTACAACATCGGCATTGGGGTATTTCGCGCGGGTAACATCATTTGCAGATTTTATTACATGGTGTTGATCAAGGGGTTCCCAGGAGGTTATTTTCCGGTTACAAGACAGGGTTACTGAAGCCAGTATCAGAATAAATACGATAAAAGGAAGGGTTAGCGTAATACGATTGTGTGCCTTGTGCATTTTTCCCATAATTATGTCTCCATTCATATGCTAACGCGGCAAAGCCGCAAAATTTTAAATTTTAAATGTTGAATTTTAAATTAAGGATAAAGCCATTTTCACTAAAGTAATAAAACTGATAAACTCGT
>JAGGSD010000385.1 GCA_021159265.1 Syntrophobacterales bacterium
GAGTTTCGAAATTCGATATTCGGATTTAAGTTTTGCAAGGACTTATCAGCCATAATGAAATTCTTTTGCCATTTTTCCAAGAATTTTACAATTAAGCGCCTAATACCCATTTTTCGATAACCTTAAAAACCAGCTCCCTTTTAATCGGTTTTGAAATATAATCATCCATCCCTGCTTCGAGACACTTTTCTCTGTCACCCTGCATTGCATGGGCGGTCATGGCAACGATCGGAACTCTCAATTTTGAATTTTTAATTTTTAATTTATCATCTTTTTTATTTTTCGTTTGACTTTCCCGGTTCCGGATTTCTTGTGTTGCTTGCATTCCGTCCATTTCAGGCATCTGAATATCCATGAAGATCAGGTCAAAATCCCCGGGAGATGCCGTGTATTTTTCAACGGCTTCTTTGCCGTTATTGGCTACTTCTACACGGTATCCGGCCTTTGTCAGCATTAACTTCGCCAGTTTCTGGTTGACCAGGTTGTCTTCCGCCAGAAGGATACTTATGGAATGTTTCATCTCTTCACGAATTGTATACTGGGTTACAATGGAATCTTTATTTTTTGATTTTGGAATCTGAGTTGTCCCATCTTCGTCGCTCAGTATTCTTTCCAGCATCTGAAACAGCTTTTCTCGGTGAACCGGCTTGCTCAGGAAGCCGTCAAAGCCGGCTTCTTTGCATTTTACCGCATCACCTCTCATCATGGACGAGAGGGCAATCAGCGGCAAAGTTTTAATTTTTAATTTTGAATTTCTGATTTCTTTTGCCACTTCATATCCGCTCATGTCGGGCATCTGTATATCCGAGATGCAAAGATCAAAGGGGTTTCCCGTTTTCAGGGCTTTTTGTAATGTCGGTATGACATCTTTACCTTTTGTAAGAACAGCCACGCGCATGCCTGACGATTCTAAAAAGTGCTTTAATATATCCAGGTTTGCCCGATTATCATCGACAATAAGCGCTCTTTTGTCTGAAAGTGACACGGACTTCATTTTTTTAGTCTTCCTGCCTTCAGCTTTTCCAAGCCATGCTGTGAAATGAAAGGTGCTGCCCTTGCCTTCGCCTTCACTTTCCGCCCAGACATTACCATTCATAAGTTTTGATATCTGCTTGCAAATGGATAGCCCCAGGCCTGTGCCGCCGTACTTTCTCGTGGTGGAACTATCGACCTGCTGAAAGGGCTGGAAGATAAGAGACAGTTTGTCTTCCGGGATGCCGATGCCCGTGTCTCTGATTTTAGCGTGCAGTTTTACACGGGTTTCATTTTCTTCTTCAACGTCGATGGAAAGTTCTATCTCTCCGGACTCCGTAAACTTGGGTGCATTGCCCATCAGGTTTGTAATGACCTGGCGGTACCGACCCGGATCCCCCTTTACCAGAGAAGGAAGGTTGTTTCCGATATGACACAGGATCTCGATCGGTTTCGATACAATCTTGGGCCGTATGGATTCACAGACATCATAGGCAATAAGCTCCGGATCAAAGTCGATTTCCTCAAAACCCAGTTGTCCCGCCTCGATTTTCGAAAAATCAAGAATATCGTTGATTAATGAAAGGAGAGATTCGCCGCTTCTCTTAATCGTAGAGACATAATCGGTCTGATCTTCATCCAGATCACTGTCAAGTATCATATCGGCAAAACCGAGTACCGCGTTCATGGGTGTGCGGATCTCGTGACTCATGTTGGCGAGAAACTGGCTCTTTGCCATGTTGGCTATCTCGGCCTGTACGGCCATCTCGTTGGACCTGGCGATAGCCTCCTCAAGCTGTTCATTGGTGTTTTTCAGTTCCTCCTCGGCCCTCTTGCGCTCGGTAATGTCTTCAACTATTCCCACACCGCCTGTGACTTCGCCATTTTCGTCAAACAGGGGAGCATTGTGCATGGTAGCCCAGATTCTGGCAGGGCTGGTTGTCGCGCGATAAAAACCTTCGAAGAATCCCTCCTTTCCTTCTAATGTCCGGGCTATGGACGGAACTATACCCTGATCATTCAATGTCTTCATGTCCAGGCCCACCAGTTTCTCTTTACTGGACTGGAGAATAGCCGCAAAGCGATTATTACAACCGGTGATTATGAGTTGAGTGTCATAGTGGAATATACCCACAGGAGAAAGGTTAAAGAGTAGTCGGAAATGCTGCTCACTTTTCCGCAGCGCTTCCTCGGCCCTCTTGCGCTCGGTAATGTCTCTTACAACACCACGGAATCCGACAGGCTGACCTTCTCCATCCTTCATCAAAGAAACAGATGCCTCAAGGTATCTCTCTGCGCCGTCGTTTGTCTTAACCGCGAAGCCTATTCCTTTAACAGCCTTCCCTGTCTTATATGCCGTATTATAAGCTTTAAAGATCCTTTTTGAGTCCTCCTGATTCATGTAATCACGGTTATTCATGGCCGTCAGCTCATCTCTGGTATATCCGAACATTTTTACCAGCGCGTTATTGACAAAGGTGAGGTTTCCCGCAAGATCAACCTCACAGTAGCCTTCTTCGATGCTATCAATAATGCGTCGATATTCCTTTTGATTCTCCTCTAATATTTCCTGATACTGTTCTTCCAGGACATGAATTTTTCGATCAAGCTGTTTTTTTTGTGTAATCGAGAATTCCTGCTCATTACGGACGGCTTTTTGGGAAAGAAAAAGATCAATGCATAACTGGACGATGGCCGTGCCATAATATTTTGTGGCGGGATCAGACAATTGATCGGGTAACATAAAAACCAGCACGGCGTTTAATTCATTGACGGGCGTTGCATAGGCCGAGATACCGCCTGTAAGTTCATCCTGAACCAGACTGTTGACCTTTTTGGCCTTGCCGATTAGACTTTTACGGATTTTACCCGGCAAAGACAGCGGTTCTTCTAAAGAGATATTTTTGCCTTGTTCTGACACGATATGAAAGCGACCATCCGGAAGTCGTTCTTTAAGCGCCGCTAGTAACCGATGCAGCTCTTCGCTCTGGTCATCAAACTCAAAAAAGATGTTGTCTGAAACATCCATCGTGTTTACCCTTCCTGAATCTCGTAAAGTTCCCGGGCTTTTGACATTTCATCCGGCAAGTCTCTCACCAGTGTCTTGTATTCCTTGATGTTGTCTTGAATGTGGGCGGTCAGAGGAGGTGAGAGTGTCCCCTCCATTCCGGGGATGGCGGGATAACCTGACCGGGAGACGATGTATTCCGCAGTCTGAACTATCCCGGTAATGCTGGACGGGGAGACATTTTTCAGCATTTTATGGTGATCCCTGATTCCTTCCTGTATCTCAAGGGTAAGTTTCCAGTCGCGAGCCAGCTCATATCCTATCGCACAGTGATCGGTTCCGATGGTCTCTCTTTCATATTCGGTGATCTGACCGGATTCGGACTGACAGGCTTTGCAAGTCTGAAGAAACAAGTCCTGTGCGACCTGATCTTCTACAATCATTCCGATGTCATGGAGGATGCCGCAAAGGAAAACATCCTCGCCTTTTTGCCCGAAAATACGCTCCGCGATCATTTTACTGCAAATGCTTACTGCCGCGCAGTGAAACCACAAAATTCTTCTGGAAAAGATATCCTCATACGGACTTTTCTTGAAAACATCCTTGAGGGCTTCGACGACAACAAGGTTGTGCAGGCTTTTCATGCCGATGAATGCCACTGCCCTTCCGATGTCGTCAACCTTTTGCCGAAGCCCGTAATATGCACTGTTGACCACGCGCAACAGACGCAAAACAAGTGAAGGATCCAGCCTTATTATTTCTTCAAATTCTCTTATCATGCTGTTTTCGTTCGAGATCAACCTGGATAAACGTATTGCCACGTGGGGTAGGGTTTTCGAGTTGTTGAACCTTTTGAGGAGTAATTGTGCTTTTGTCATAATATTTTCCTGACCTGGACAAGCCGGAACCAAACAAGATATATTTTTATCACGAAAACACAAAAGTACGAAAACACGAAAAAGAAAATTTAATTTCGCACTTTCTTTTTTTCGTGGTTTCGTGATTGTTTTTAATTCTTTTGCCGTTCGACTGAGCTCACGCCGAAGTCTCACGCCGAAGCCAATTTTGCCTGTCTGCGCCTGCCTGTGCGTTGCCTGTCTGCGTGCGGACACGCACAGGCAGGCACGCAGACAGGCAAAATTGGCAAAAGAATTAAAAACAATCACGAAACCACGAA
>JAGGSD010000317.1 GCA_021159265.1 Syntrophobacterales bacterium
ACAAGCCGGAACCAAACAAGATATATTTTTATCACGAAAACACGAAAGTACGAAAACACGAAAAAGAAAATTTAATTTCGCACTTTCTTTTTCTTCGACAGGCCTTAGGCGTGAGCTCAGTCGGACGATATTCGGATTTAAGTTTAGCAAGAACTTATCAGCCATAATGAAATTCTTTTGCCAATTTTGCACGAACTTTACGATTAAGCGCCTAAAATAGATGATAGACTTTTAAATTATTTTTCCATATCTTTTATGTTTTCCGAGAAAAATACTATAAATGATGCAAATTATATCTTTTCTCACATATATCAGCTAAGATAAGCAAGAAACGTGCCGTAATGATCCAAAGGAGGATTTCCGGGCCGGTTTCATATATCATTATGATTGGGGTTGAATAGATAAAAGTATGAAAAATGTTGAGTCAAAACCTGAAAGGGGAGTTAACTTATTGATTTCATGGAGCCGATGAGCGGAATCGAACCGCTGACCTACTGATTACGAATCAGTTGCTCTACCGGCTGAGCTACATCGGCTCGAATTATCAACGGTAAGGTCTTTTATCTTAACGTAATTTTGTTGTCAAGTGTATTCCCATTCGTTTATTATCCCGATATCTGTTTCCTTTGCCTTGACTTTCCGAGGTTGTTTGATAGTATTTCCAAAAAGAAAGCCGTAATAATATGTAGAGGAACTGTATTACATAAGATGGCCACACAAACCCGAAACGCAAAACTAAATGCTCGCCGGTATAGAAGCTGGGTAGAGATTGATCTTGACAACTTCAGGAAGAATTGGGATGAAATTAAGAGGCTCACCGGCCCTGATGTTAAAATTCTTCAAGTAGTGAAAGCCGATGCTTATGGTCACGGGGCGATTGAGATATCTAAATTTGCCCTGAAAAACGGTGCTGTTTATCTGGGGGTTGCCAGTGCGGATGAGGGGGTTCAACTCAGGATCAGCGGTATCGATGCCCCCATCCTTATACTGAGTCCTTCCCCGGTTTCCGAAATAGATGAGATCGTAAAATACAACCTTACCCCTTCCGTTTCAGACGTTGCCTTTGCACGCAAACTCAACGAAAGTTCAAAGAAAAAAGGTGTAAAAATCCCCGTGCATATAGAGATCGATACAGGGATGGGCCGGGGTGGAACCGTATATGGCGAAGCTTTTAATATGATCAGGGAGATTCTTCGTTTCCCCGATATTATCGTGGAAGGCATATTTTCCCACCTTTCTTCCAGTGAAGTTGAAGATGATGATTACAACATGACTCAGTGGAAGCTCTTCAGGGATCTGCTCGATCATCTGGATGAAAACGGTATCCACATCCCGACCACGCATCTATCTAACAGCGGAGGAATCCTCAATTTCCCTCAGTTTAATCTTGATATGGTGCGGCCAGGGATTATGACTTACGGGATATATCCCTCGTCACGTACAGAGGCGAAGGCAAATCTTGCTCCGGTAATGACTTTTAAGACTACCGTGGTCCTGTTAAAAGATTTTCCAAAGGGCTGCAGTATCGGGTATGGCAGGACATATATAACTGACAGTCCAAGCAGAATAGCAACGATACCTGTCGGGTATGGCGACGGATACGGTTTTATACTGTCAAATCAGGGTGACGCCCTGATAAGAGGCAGGAGGGCGCCTGTTGTGGGGCGTGTTTCCATGGATATGTGCACGGTGGATGTAAGTCATATTCCTGAATGCGAAACAGGTGACGAAGTAGTGCTTATGGGAAAGCAGGGAAATGAGTACATATCTGCCAATGAAATTGCCGGGAAGGCAAGAACAATAAGCTATGAAATTTTATGCGCTTTGGGAAAGAGAGCGCCGCGGGTATTTGTTAATAAAGGAAAAGAAGATTCCGTTGAGCCGCGTCTGAGTAGAATATTTATTCCTGATGAAGAAAGATCTGTTGCAAGGATAGACAATATTATACGAAGCTGTTTTCAGGCGAGAGCCCATGATGTCGACATGGGGAATGCCATCTACTATGAGATGTTTGAAACCCTTTTCGGGAGAGAAAACCGCCAGTTGGAATTAAGGGAGGGGTTTAAGTATGATATATATGTAAGCGATTTTCCCGCGGATGAGAAACCGGCGGATCAACCTGCTGGAGATTCTTTCAAAGTAACAACCCGGATAGAATATTCCAAAATATTTAGAAACAGCGTTTTTTTCATTGGCTGCGCTTTGAATAACAAACAGCTTTCTCAGTTGTTTGATGATGAGAGTTGTGAGTACAGGTGGCTGTTGAATACAAGAGAAAAGCAAATCAGGGAAGGCGACTTTAAAATTGAACGGATCAGGGTCGATAACGAGGATGTGCCCATAATAAAGGCGGAGAATACGGGCAGGGGATATCTGGTGTGGTGCGGGGGAGATGAAATTAAAGATAAACTGAACAAACAGGTAAAAATACAAATCGCGATTGTAACCAGAAAATTCAAGAGTAATAATATCTTTTCTGTCTATCTGGTTTACCCTACAAGGGGTCTGGAAATAAATTTCAACTATGGCGGGACTAAACTAAAGAAAGTGAGAGAGGTAAGTTTTTTTGCCGGGAGACATCCCTATCCTGAGATAGAGGAGAAAAAGGGGAAGTCGATAAGGTTAAGGATTGATGAAAGTGACTGGGTATTTCCCAACAGCGGCGTGACATTTATATGGGATCTGTAAAAGAAGGTTCAAGGTTCAGGGTTTAAGTTTCAAGTTTCAGGTTGACGTATATTTTTTACCGCGAAGGACACGAAGATAAAGAAAAAATGCTCTGTCCCGCTCCAAATTCATAACTTGAAAACTGAAACTTGAAACTTTTAAAGAGGGATTGTTTTTATGGAGAAGTTGAGAGTGGGCATCATAATGGGGGGCATGTCTTCCGAAAATGAAGTTTCACTGAACAGTGGCAGGAATGTTTATGATAATCTCGACAGAGGAAGGTATGAACCTGTTGCTGTATTTATGGATTCTGACGGCAAATTATGGATCATACCGTGGCAGATCGTATCTCAGAATACCACTGTTGATATCTCGGAACATCTTGAGGCCGAGGCAAAAAAAATATCATACGAGCAACTGAGGAATGAAATCGATTTTGCTTTTATTTCCCTCCATGGAAAATATGGCGATGATGGATGCATCCAGGGACTTCTCGAAATTCTCAGGATTCCCTATACAGGATCGGGTGTGCTGGCTTCCGCCATTGGTATGGATAAAAATATGCAACAAAAAATCCTCAAAGCGGCCGGCATTGGTGTCCCGAAAAGTTTTGTCATTCCTGAGGATGAATGGAAAAGCAAGAAGAAAGAAGTTGAACAAAAATTGATTGAGGGTCTCGGTATTCCTCTGGTCACCAAACCGACGAGAGAAGGGTCGAGTATGGGCGTTACAATTGTCAAAGATGCAGACACACTGGAGAAAGGAATAAACGATGCCCTTAAGTGGGATAATGCCGTTTTGGTTGAAGAATATCTCGATGGAATAGAATTTTCATGTATTGTTCTGGAAGAAAATGATGAACCGCGGCCCCTTGCACTGACGGAGATTTGTCCTCAGAGTGAGTTTTTCACATATGATGACAAGTATATGCCCGGGAGATGCAGAAAGTTTACACCGCCGAGAAATATTCCTCCCGATATAGTAGAGAATATAAAGGAAGAGGTTATAAAGGCATATCGTGCCCTTGGTTTCAGGTCTTACGGTCGCATAGACGGTTTTTTCTTAAAAGACGACCGGGTGCTTATTACGGATCCGAATTCATCCTCCGGAATGGCGCCTTCCTCTTTCTTTTTCGAACAGGCGGCTGAGGCCGGTATGCTGCCGTCGATGATCTTATCCGAACTTATCGAAATCTCACGCAAGATTCATGAGGAAAAGAAGGGACCATTATAAATAATTTGTAACTACTCAGGTAGGTACAAAGCGGCGAAGGCACAGAGGCACAAAGAGTAAAAAAAGTAACAACCGGCGCCACCTGTGGTCTTCGGCGTGAGACTTCGGCGTGAAACTTTGGCGTGAGCTCAGTCGAACCGTCGAATGCTCAGCCTTCGGCGAGCCTGCGACGAGCTCAGCCTTCGGCGAGCTCAGTCGAGCCGTCGAACCGTTCACGGTTAAAAGAGTTCCAGTAAATGAGG
>JAGGSD010000296.1 GCA_021159265.1 Syntrophobacterales bacterium
CCGTTCACGGCTTGAAATTGGAAATTAGAAATTCGTGAGAAAAGCATGAGGCCAAATTTCCAATTTCTATTTTCTAATTTCAACGTTCCGTGAATGGTTACATTAATCTTTTACTGATCCCTGATCCCCGACCCCTGACAACAGCATCTGCGCGAAAAACGCCTGTCTGCCGCGCAGGCGGCACAGGCAGGCAACGCACAGGCAGGCAGTTGTTGAGGATAAAGACTCAAATAGTTCGTAAAGTAATCATGGGGTCACATGGCTAACGATACTTTTTTACCTGTTCCTCTCCCTGCAACACCCGCAAGGCTCCTTCCGCCATTGCCTTCATTTCATCTTCACCCGGGTATATAAAAACCGGCGCAATGAAACGAATCCATTCCCTGATCCACTCTGTCAGCATCTCTGAATGTGCCAGCCCTCCCGTCAGGACAATCCCATCAATATGCCCTTTCAGGACAACGCTCATTGCGCCGATGTCCTTGGCTATTTGATAGGCCATAGCCTGATATACCAATTTTGCGTTTCCGTCACCACCGTTTATCATTTCCTCAACTTTCAGGGCATCCGCCGTGCCGAGATATGCAGACAGACCGCCCTGACCAACCAGCCTGGCTTGTATCTCCTCTTTGCTGTGCTTATCTGAAAGGGCAAGATCAACTAAACTCATAGTCGGCAGACTGCCGGCTCTTCCCGGAGTAAAAGGCCCCTCACTCAATCCATGTGTGCAATCAATTACCTGACCGCATCTGTGTGCTCCAATGGTTATCCCGCCACCCAGATGTGCTATAACAAGATTACAATTTTTATAGCTTTTACCCATTTCACTTGCAGCCCTTCTCGCCGCCGCCTTCTGATTAAGGGCATGAAACCCGCTTTTTCTTTCAAGCTCGGGAAGTCCGGAGATCCTTGCAAGCGGCTGAAACTCATCAGTACCCGGCATATCTATAACGATGGCCCGTATCCCGTATTTCTTTGACATATCAAAGGCCATCGCGGGTCCCAACGCGGAAGGGTGCTTGCCATATTTACCTGTAATCAGATCATCGCACATTGTTTCATTAATTTCATAAGCTCCCGCGGGTCCCGGTTTACCCAGCCCGCCTCTGCTGATAATGATGTCAACGTCTCTCATGTTGATATCATTACTGCTGATAAATTCCAGGATATCAGCTTCTCTCAGTGGAAGTTGATCATTCAAATCCTTATACTGAACCAATTCCGCATTACTGTACTCAATAGTTTCCCCGGCTATGACCTCCGTCATTTTAAAAAGGGAAACTTTGGTAGAAGTAGATCCGACATTAATCACAAATATGTTCATTTTGTCTGCCTTTTTTCATCGAGAAAATCCAACAGGACTCGACTGATATGCAACGTTTTCTTTCCTTTATCTCTTTTCTTAGAAGTATGATTCAAACGCAGAAAACACGCGGGGCAGGAGGTTACAACATTGTCTGTGGATATCCCATCAAGAAGTTGTTCCCCTATATCCACAGCGAGATCAAGAAAATTTCCCGGCACGCCTCCACCACCTCCACAGCATGGCGCTTCTTCCCTGTTTTCTTCCATCTCCGACAACCTCACGCCACACAGTCTTAACAAGTCTCGAGGCTCTTCATAAATACCTTCTATCCTTCCTAATTCGCAAGGATCCTGATATGTTACCTGAAAATCATCAGACAATTTTCTTTTTGATGCTGCATCTATCATCCGGAAAAAAGGAAGCAGTACCTGTGACAGATGTAATACTTCCAGATCCACTTTACCAATCATCTGTGGAAACCAATCCTTAAAAGTGCGATAACAACCCGGACAGACTGTAATTATCCTCTTTATGCCATATTTTGAAAAGTTTCCCTTAAGTTCTTCAAATTGTTCGAGCGCCAAATCATCTCCCCCCATATTATAGAGATAATGACCGCAACAAACCTCTTCTCTCATCATGGTAAAATCCACACCCGCTTTCTTTAACAAAAGATAGGACGAAAGGGCAATATCTTTGAGCCAGAAAGAAGGAAGGCAACCAACAAAAAACAGGGTATCCGATTCGTGTCTGGGAAACTCCTCCGGCAGCCACTCCCATCTCTTCTCAGGTTCGCCAAGTTGCGGATTGCCCGTTTTCCTGATCAAATCCATCTGTTCCTTCGCTTTTTCTACTAAAGGAAAGCGCATCTCCTTTCTTGTCAACTCTCCCTGGGCCTGACGGACTATTTCAGACACATTGATTTCCTCAGGACAGACACTGGTACACCGTTCGCATTTCAGGCAACTATATAATCCTTCGACTTCTTCGGGATCAACTTCTTCTGCTTGAAATATTTTTTTCGCTGTTTTGAGTCTTGCAACAGGTGTGTAAAAAGGTTTTTTAGTCACTACGCAGGTTTGACAAACCTCAAAACAGATTTCACATTCCATACATTTATCTACTTCTGCGATTTGATTATCAAAATCCATTATGATCCCCCCCCTCTCCAGTATCAAAATAGCGGGTAGGGGCGACTTCAGTCGCCCGACAATCTTCGGTGAGACTTCGGCGTGAGCTCAGTCGAACGCTCAGCCAAACCGTGAAGGGAGGTTAACCCCTCCCCTACCCATACGGTAAAAATGCAACCCACCGTTTGATACCTGAGTGGTTATGCTGCTAGTTACTTTTCATTATAATGCCGCTAAACGGCATAATGGAGCTTTTTACGAAACTATCAAATATTGAAAACAATAATTACGAAGAATCTTCCTTAAATCCGATTCTTACAGGGAAACTGATAAAGTAAGCTAAAATTGCGGCAATAAACCAAAAAAAAGCGCCGGTTATAAAAGCCGCATGATAACTGCCTGTTTTATCGTATATCAAACCGCCGATAACGGGCCCAATGGCTCCGCCAATAAGAGCAATCGCATAAGTTGAACCAAAAATCGTGGCCAGCGCCTTCCCATGAAAATATTGACCGGTAAGACCGGGCAACTGGGGTACTTTTCCCCCATAGAAAAACCCATATATTACAACAAAAGCGTAAAGCATCCACAGGACTTTTACGCCTGCCAGCCATAGAAGGGTTACCCCACATAAAGCAGTACAGAGAATCAAAGACTTTCTAAACCCGAACTTTTGACCAAGAGCCCCCACTACCACTCTTCCAGCGATACTCACTCCGCCTATCAGGCCTAAAGCGGCGGCGGCATCCGTTTTATCGATCCCAATATCAACCGCGAAAGGAATAATATGTATCATAATCATATGAATGGATAGGAGGGTACAAAAATAAATAGAAGACAATACCCAATAGGTCCTGGTCCGCAGCGCATCCCGAAAAGACCAGCGGTTATCCGGTTGAGGATCAGGTTGAGTGATATGTGAGGATTGTTTTACTTCTTCCGCTCCATAAGGAAGCAGGCCTTTCTTCTCCGGACTTGGCTCAATAAATATCGCGGCTATGATCAGGAAGACCCATGTAAATATGCCAATTATAATATAAGATGTTCGCCATCCATAGATCGTAATAAGATGATTTGAGACCGGTGCGTATATAATGATTCCTGCACCGATACCGGCAGAAACAATGCCAAGGGTAAAACCCCTTGCTTTAACAAACCATCGTTGAACAACAGAAGCGGGAAGGACCCATACTATTCCCGCACCCAGCGATGCCATGCCATAGTAAAAATAAAAATCCCAGAGGGAATTGACCCGGCTGCAGAGAATGACACCAAGCCCAATCAGCGTTCCTCCACAGGCAAGGGTTGCCTGCGGACCAAATCTGTCTGTTGACCAGCCGATAACAAAGGTAGAAATAATAAAAATGATCAGGTGGAATGAATGGATGGACGAAGTTAACGCCGCGCTCCAGCCAAACTCCGCCTGCAAAGGTTTAAAAAAGACACCTATACTGAAAAAGAGACCATAGGCAATAGTTGTCAGAAAACAACTTGCCACTACAATCCAACCATAAAAGAACCTGGGTTTGCTCAACGTATTCACCGGTTAAACGAAAAGAAAAGCGCCGTAAAGCCCTAAAGCGGCAAAACCGCAAGGACTGAGAAACGAGCAATGAGCAACGAGGATTAGTAGCCGTTCACGGCTTGAAATTGGAAATTAGAAATTCGGGAGAAAAGCATGAGGCC
>JAGGSD010000330.1 GCA_021159265.1 Syntrophobacterales bacterium
GAGGAGCGGAGCGACGAAGAATCTCAATGATATCAGATTCTTCGCTATCGCTCATAATGACAAAAGAGTGTTTTTTGGACTTTTTACGAAACTGTCAAATTTCTCAGGCCCAAAACTGTCAAAGTGAATTAGTAAAAGGTTAGAAAAGCGCAGTTATGACTGTCAAATTTAAAACTGAATTTATCGACAACAAGGTACCTCAGGATCCCAGAATGGATGAATTGAAATATTGGTCTAACAAATTTCAAGATTTAAATCTGACGCCTCTGTACAAAAAAATATCTCTGGGCAACTTAAGCTTCAGATTAAAAGAAAACGCTGATCCTTTCATTATCACCGCCTCGGCCCTCGCTTTAAAAGATCATTTAACGGATGATTCCTTCGTTACGGTTTACTCATGCGATTTGAAAGAAGAAATTGTATACGCGAGCGGCACAAGAGAACCTTCTTCGGAAAGCAGGCTGCATTTTGCAATTTATAACCAGAGAAAAGATGTGAATGCAGTTTTTCATGGTCACTCGGATAAGATCTTATATTACGCAGACAGGTTGAAGATAACAACGACAAAACAGTTTGAGGATTATGGTTCTGCAGAATTAGTCAAAAGCGTACTCGAAGTGCTGAATGATGACCTGTTTCTTGTTATGAAAAATCATGGATTTCTCGCCCTTGGTAAAAATATGGAAGCGGCAGGGGAACTTGCCTTGCAAATGCACAGGAAATGCATTCACTTCAGCGTAAAGCGCTGACGCCAATGAACGGCTTTTCTATAAATAATAAAGTGTCGTTTCCTTGAACTCAACACGTGCCTCTGGGGAGAATGAATACGTCATTTGTCGTCAAGCAGCTTGCGAATGCTTTCCATCAGACCGACTTCACATAAGTCCAGCCACTTTCCAGCATGCGGAGCCTGTGACGGGCTCCGGGCCTGTCCATATTGCCGTCATGATATCCCACATCGTCCTGGTAAAGTGAACATCGACCACCGTCGACTTGAAAAACTCTTGGGACATATATTTCAGGCTCGCTTCCAGCCAGCGAAGAAAGAAGTGTATCAATATCATTGTAAGCAGAAAGTTTACAAATCGTTACAAAGGTGGGCGGCGGAAGTTCAAGTTTGTTTTTACTGTGCAGCTCAAGGGCAATATCGGGCGCAATCCATTGATAATCATGAATCTCGCTACCGTCAATTTTCACATCGCCCCTGTCTGTAGTCCCAACAAAAAACCATGTTATAAAACGCTTGGACATTCCTTCAGGGGTCGTCCAGACGGACGCTAACACAAGTTCTTCAGGATTTAGACGCAACCCCGCCTCTTCCCCGGCCTCACGGACAGCGGCATTGCGTGCGGCCAGGATCATATCGCCTCTATTATTATTGTCATAATCGTCAGGGTCTATTTTTCCCCCGGGAAATACCCACGCTCCTCCATGGAATGAGATACCGGGATTTCTGCGAAGAAGAAGAAATTCAATTTTATTTTCCGCTTCTCTAAGAAGAATAACTGTTGCGGAAGGATGAACTTTTACCATGGTAATGTCCCCTGGCTCCTCACGGACTAAAATTTGCTAACGCTGTTTGTTTTCTTGTTAACTGTGCAGGCCTGACAGTCATTTGTTTTTTCTTCTTCTTTCCTTGAGAAAGGCCTCGTTATCATCGATCAGGACCTTCAGACTGATTACTTCCTGAGGTGTGTCGATTATACGAGCATACTCTTTTTCCCCGATTTTGATCACTTCAATTTCTTTATTTAAAAAATGCTGGATCTCATCAAGCTGCGTTTTCTCGCTCTGACTGCAAAATGAAATGGCTACGCCTTTTTTCACACCTCGCCCGGTTCTTCCAACCCTGTGAACATAGTTCTCCTGCTTGTCAGGTAAGTCATAGTTGATAACATAATCCACATCCGGAATATCGATTCCACGCGCACTGACGTCAGTGGCGATAAGGATAAGGCTGTCCCCTTGTTTGAACCTTTTCATAACATCGGATCGGTCGTGCTGGTCTTTTTCGCCATGGATGGTCAAAGAGTGGATCTGTGCCCTGCCCATGGCCTTTGCCACTCTTTCAGCCCGTACCCGTGTTCTGACAAAAACAAGGATCTTGCTGTCTGGATGATCGGCAATAAATCGTTCCAGGAAAAACCGCTTATCATCCATTTCGACAAACATGACGGCGTGAGAGACATTTTTTGCGACCGGGTCATCCAGAGATATCTGAATGCGTATGGCCGAGCTTTTAACATTGGAAAAGGCCAGTTTTTTGATCTCTTTGTTAATCGTCGCGGAGAAAAACAGGGTCTGATGCTTTTGAGTAAGCCTTCTCTTTACATCTTTGATGTCTGCAATGAAACCCAGGTCCAGCATATGATCTGCCTCATCAAGGATCAGGGTGTCGACACTCTTCAGTTTGATATGCCCCTGGCTGATCAGATCAAACATGCGCCCCGGCGTCGCAACAAGGATATCGATGCCGTCCTGAAGCCTTTTAACCTGAGAATCCTGTTCAACACCGCCATATAGGGAGAAAGTTTTCACCTTGGTATGTCGAGCAAGTTTTTGAAAAACTTCACCGATCTGAAACGCCAGTTCGTGCGTCGGAACCATGACAATACATTTAATGCCAAAGGAGCGTTTACTGCTTTTGTATTTGTGGATTTTATCGATGACCGGAATCGCGAATGCGGCCGTTTTTCCCGTACCTGTTTGAGCGATGGCCAGGACGTCTTCACCCTTCATGATTGAAGGAATGGATTTAAATTGTATATCCGTCGGTCTCTTAAAGCCAAGTTGCGACAGATTCTCTTTGATTGATTCGGAAATATGGTACTTATCAAACTTCATCTTTGCCCCACTCCATAACACTTTCACGATGATATTTTCCTCGAATTTCACGAAAGGTTAATTCGGGGTCAGCCCTTGACTGGGGACAAAAGAAATGATTGAGAGAGTCAATTGTGTCTCATGTCAAGGTCTGACCCTCTCATTCCCTTTCCAATCCTCCTTTGTGGCATAACAATTATTATACCGTTTTTTTACTTTATTTCCACTTCCACCACATGCGAGGTGTCAATGCCGACGATGTCCACAACTTTAACCATGATTTTATATGTGCCTGGTTTATCGTAAATATGGGCTGCGGTAATCAGTTCAATCTTTTGATCCTTCTTGGTGCGGAACGACTGCCAGATATTTTCAAATATGTAGTTGCCCGTCCACACTTCTTTGATTTCACCGTCTTCTTCAACCCGAATAATCTCTTTTTTGCTCTCATAATCGAAATCCACCGACCAGTAGTCTATCCAATCAACCCAGTTTTTTGTGAGAACTTTTCTTTGCAAAATACCGTTTGTGTCTTTGGTTAATTTGATAATCTGCCCGTTTTCAATGATGACCTTTGACCTGCCCTTTTTAAGCGTCTTTTCCAGTTCTTCCAGATCGTCCTGTGTATAGTAGGTGGTAAAATTGGTCAGTTCGACCTTGACTGTTTTTCCTTCAATATGCGGTTTTACCTGTAAATACGCCACATCGTAAAATTTAACCTGACCTTTTTCCACCACCCGTTTGTCAAAGACTTCTTTTGGGATATAGCGCAGGCGGATGTCCACGCCCTGCTGGCGTAGTTCCTCTTTGATGTAGGGCACCAGTCCCATCTCAAATTCAAAGCCCAGAATATCCACCTGTGTGATCAGGTTTTGACGGCATTCTTCAAACACATCCTCCACCAGCATTTTGGTAATGGGGACGCTTAATGGACCCACATGAACAAACCGACCTGCTTTTTTACCGTGCAGGTATTTGTGTCCCTGAACCGGCTGCGCCGAGTAGCCTTCAAGGATCAAACTGACATATTTTTCCTGTTTGGCTTCTAACAGTTTTTCCTGCTGTGCTTGCGGGATATTTGCAGGCACGCCGAAAAAAAACTGACGCTCATATTTGCCCAGGTTCAGCACCTCAAACGCGCGGTAAGGTTTTCCGTCTTTTTTCAACTCCCGCTGCACGCCAATCATGCGCTTGCGGGTGGTGTGAACGGCGAACCTGCCCAGATCGCAGGCAATCCATTTTCTGCCCAGTTTCTCCGCCACCGCCGCGGTGG
>JAGGSD010000082.1 GCA_021159265.1 Syntrophobacterales bacterium
GTCAGGCCTGAAACAAAATCTGGAGCCAAATTGGCAATTATTTGCGAAAATGAGCATTTTTGACAAGGACTTCAGGTCTTTAATGCTGCCTTTGTCCTTAACTCTGAATGCTGAACCATGAACCCGTGAACGGTTACCTTTTATTTTAGGTTCTTCTCCAAATTTAGTTGGAGAAAGGTGGTCAAGGATTCCTGGGTTTGTTTTTTAGAGACTTTATCAGCGCCTTTAACATTCTTTCGCTTTCGGCTATGTCTTTTGCCGGACTTTCAACTCTTTGTAGTGTCATGTCAAGTTTGCAATGACGCACAAGCCTTCGTCATTGCGAGGCCGAAGGCCGTGGCAATCTCTCGGATTATGCCAAGGTAGCTCATAGCAGCACGAGATTGCTTCGCTTCGCTCGCAATGACACTCGAGACTTGACACGACAGTAGTTTTTAGCATTTCACTCGAATCCTCGAATCCTTGATCCCTGGAATCCTCTGATATCAGTAGCTAACGCACCTATTTTGCCTTAGTTAACCGCAACTAATCAGGAGATGATCCTATCTTATTTGGAAAAACCATGTTTCGATAGAAAATTCATGTCTATTTCTTTCTCGGGATTGAGAAACTTTTCGATATATTTGCCTAATATATCTGTTTCGATGTTCACAGAATCCCTCGCCCTTTTGGATCCCAATGTAGTTGCCCGGGCAGTATGAGGAATAATATTAACATAAAATCTGTTTTTTTCATACCTGTTAACGGTCAGGCTGACACCGTCAACCGTTACAGAACCCTTCTGGACCATATATTTACTTAATTCTTTGTCTATCTCCACCCCTAAAACAATAGAATTGGATTTTTCAAGCCTTTCACAGATGTTTCCAATACCATCAACATGTCCCAGAACAATATGTCCGCCTAAAAAGGAATTTAACCTCAGGGCTTTCTCCAGATTTACTTTATCACCCCGTTTTAAAGTTTTCAGATTCGTCTTTGCCAGGGTTTCCGCAGAAACATCTGCAACAAATCCTCTGTCACTTATCCCTGTGACGGTGAGACAGGTTCCGCTGATTGCTATGCTGTCTCCTGTCTTGATATCGTCAAGGTTCATGGATGTGTCAATTTCCAGAAGAGCAGATTCTCCCTTTATGGTTATCTTTTTGACAACTCCCATGCTCTCTATGATACCAGTGAACATTGCAACCTATTTTTCCCTTCAAGTTGTAAACTTAGCGCCCTGCGCGGGAGGGCTTAAAAGATGAACGTCGAATTAAATGGGGATACGGCGCGTTTTGAAGCCATGTTTGGTACGAGTAGCTACATATTCTTTTTTTCTTTACTCAGAAAATCCTTTAGCCTGTCTAAAAATTCATTAGGATCTTTAAAGTCTCTATAGACAGATGCAAATCTTACGTAGGCAACACCATCAAGATTGTGAAGTTCGTTCATAATCTTTTCACCTATAATTGATGTGGGAATTTCTTTTAACTGTAATTCCTGGCATTCCTGTTCTATTTTTTCAACAATGTCTCCTATAACATCCATACTGATTGGGCGTTTTTCACACGCTTTTTTGATTCCCAAAAGGACCTTCCCTCTGTCAAAAGTTTCCCTTCTCCCATCCTTCTTGACAACCATGGGAAGAACTTCTTCTACAAACTCATATGTGGTGAATCTTTTTCCGCATGCAAGACACTCTCTTCTCCTCCTGATAGCGTTACCATCTTTACTTATCCTGGAGTCTATGACTTTGTTTTCCACGTTGGAGCAAAAAGGACACTTCAAAACTTCCTTACCTCGATATTCGCCTCTTTGAGCATTTCTTCGGCCAGTTTATCCCTGTACTCATACCTGTAAACGATTTTTTCAATTCCCGAATTTATGATCATTTTTGAACATATGATGCAGGGATGGTTTGTGCAGTATATTGTTGAACCCTTTGTGCTCACACCATGAAGGGCCGCCTGGATGATGGCATTTTGTTCCGCATGAAGACCACGGCACAGCTCATGTCGCTCACCGGAAGGAACATTTAACTGCTCCCGCAGGCATCCGACTTCTGCACAATGCCGAATTCCCGTAGGCGCACCGTTGTATCCGGTTGACAATATTCTTTTATCCCTTACTATAACAGCACCCACCTTGCGCCGCAAGCATGTAGAACGCCTCGATACAAGATCCACAATGTCCATAAAATACTGATCCCAACTGGGGCGCTCCGATTGAGTTTCAAGTTTATTGCTCATTGCTCACTGCTTTTCCCTCCGCGAGCCGTTCGTTGTAAAGGGGAAATTTATCACAAAGATCGCTAATCTCTTTTTTAACTTCCTCGATACGTTTCTCGTTATGCACATCATCCACTATATACGAAATCAGACGGGCTATTGTTTTCATTTCATTTTCTTTCATTCCCCTTGTCGTGACTGCCGGGGTCCCGAGCCTGATACCGCTGGTGACCTGGGGGCTTTTCGTATCAAAGGGAATGCCGTTTTTGTTCGTCGTTATTCCCGCACGGTCAAGGGCTTCCTCGACCTCTTTTCCCGTCAGTCCTTTATCCGTCAGGTCAACAAGCATGAGGTGATTATCCGTCCCCCCCGAAACGAGGCGCAATCCCCGGGAAATCAGCTCTTCCGCCATAGCTTTGGCATTTTTTACAATTTGGGACTGGTAGACCTTAAAATCATCCGAAAGGGCTTCCTGCAAAGCCACTGCCTTGGCAGCGATTACATGCATGAGGGGACCTCCCTGACTGCCTGGAAACACCCGGCTGTTCAGCACTTTGGCAAATTCTTCTTTACACATTATGAGTCCCCCTCTGGGGCCGCGGAGGGTCTTGTGAGTTGTCGTAGTAACAAATTCACAAACAGGGACAGGTGAAGGATGGATACCCGTTGCAACGAGACCTGCTATGTGGGCGATATCGGCCATAATGATGGCTCCGACTTTGTCGGCTATTTCTCTGAAGGTTGCAAAGTTGATTACCCTTGGATAAGCGCTTGCGCCAACAACGATAACTTTTGGCTTATGTTTTTTTGCCTGATCTTCCACTTCATTGAAATCGATAGTCTCTGTTTCTTTATCCACTCCGTATGAAACAACATTGTAGAGCCTTCCTGAAAAGTTTACCGGGCTGCCGTGTGAAAGATGGCCACCATGAGAAAGGTTCATTCCCAGGATTGTATCCCCCGGTTGGAGCGTTGCAAAATACACGGCCATATTGGCCTGAGTTCCCGAATGGGGTTGGACGTTAACATGCCCGGCGCCGAAGAGTTTTTTAGCTCTTTCTATGGCAAGGGTTTCCACGATATCGACAAATTCACATCCTCCATAATATCTCTTTCCCGGATACCCTTCAGCGTATTTGTTGGTCATAACGCAGCCCTGGGCTTCGAGAACCGCCTCACTTACGAAATTTTCCGAGGCAATGAGTTCTAAATTGCCCGCCTGTCTTTTTGTTTCCAGCATAATGGCATGGGCTACTTCCGGATCTATTTTTGATAAAATGGACATTGTTGTTTCCCCCCCTCATTAAGTTTCAAGTTTCAGGTTTCAAGTTTCAGGTTTTGAGTTTTATAGTTTTGAAGCCGAAATTCCAAATTCTATATTTTTGATTTTGTCAAGGCGTCTTTTGTGCCGTCCCCCTTCAAAATGCGTTTCCAGCCATACTTTGATTATTTTTCCCGCTGTTTCTATATCAGTTCTTCTCCCTGCAAGGACAAGAATATTTGCATCGTTGTGCATCCTGCTTAATTGAGCCGTTTCAATATCGAGAGATAGAGCTGCCCTTACTCCGGGGAATTTATTCGCCACTATTGACATCCCAACACCGGAACCGCATATGAGTATCCCTTTCTTAAACTCTCCGGCCGAGATTTTTTCGGCCACCCGGGAGCCAAAATCGGGATAATCAACCGATTCGTTACTATGGGCCCCGACATCCGTGATTTCTATATTCATCCCTGTCAGGATTCTTTTAACCCCCTCTTTAAGGGCGAATCCGGCATGATCAGCGCCTATAATAACTTTCATAGCGCGAATTCCTCATCCATAACTCTGTTGATTTAAGGTCTTTTCGCCCAATCTCTGCGTTATGCTCAAAAAA
>JAGGSD010000123.1 GCA_021159265.1 Syntrophobacterales bacterium
GGGGCATGAGGTATATAATCCATGCAGTAATCCTTTCTTCAACAAAGGTTCAAGGTTCATGGTTCAAGGTTCAAGGAAAAACCTTTAGCCTTTAGCCCTCATTGCTCATTGCTCAGTCCTTGCAGCTTTGCCGCATCAATGTTCCTCTTCGTCAATTAAGGCGGTATAAGCAGACGCGTTCATGAGGTTATCCAGTTCGGCGGGATCATCCATCTTGATTCGTGCTATCCAGCCCTCTCCGAAAGCATCCTGATTTATGAGTTCCGGATGCTCCTCCAGAATGTCGTTCACTTCGACTACTTCACCACTAACGGGAGAGTAAACATCTGAAACCGATTTTACAGATTCCACAACTGCCACGGGCTCAGATTGTTCTATCTTTTTCCCCGTTTCCGGAAGCTCAACGAAGACAATATCCGTCAGTAATTCCTGAGCATGATCGGTAATACCCATGGTAATTGTCCCATCTCCATTATCCTTCGCCCATTCGTGTTCTTTTGAATACCTTCTGTCATCCGGATTCGGTTTGGTCATTATATCCTCCATTTATTTTTTCCTTTTATAAAAAGGCAGTTTTACAACCTTTGCCTTTGACTGCTTATTACGAATTTGGATACTGATTTCAGTACCCGGTTCTTTACAGGATACGGGGACAAAAGCCATTCCGATTGCCTTGTTTACGGTCGGGGCAAAGGTACCCGATGTTACCGCTCCTATTTCCCGGCCATTCTTGAATACTTTGTATCCGTGTCTTGCAATTCCCCTCTCTTCCATCTCGAAACCGACCAGTTTTTTTTCCACTCCTTTTTCCCTTTGCTTTCTCAAAATATCCCTGCCGACAAAGTCCTTTTCCAGATTCGTCACCCAGCCATAGACAACCTCAAATGGTGTTGTGGATTCATCCATATCACTCCCATACAGCATCATCCCGCATTCCAGACGTAAAGTATCCCTCGCGCCTAATCCAACAGGTTTTAAGCCATATTCAGCGCCTGTCTCTAAAAGTTTATCCCACACCTCCCCTGTTCTTTGTGCCTCTACATAAATTTCAAAGCCATCTTCACCTGTATAGCCGCTGCGTGATATAATTGCAGGTACGTTCAGGATTTTTGATTCCATGAAGCAGTAAAATTTCAGGTGAGAAAGATCATCAGGAACGAGCTTCTGAAGAATAACCTCAGCCCGGGGACCCTGTATATCAACTTTACCTGTCTTATCTGAAAGATCGATAATCTCAACGTCGGCAAGTCCTTTTTCTTCTTTCGCTTTCAGTATCCAGTTCAGGTCTTTATCTTTTGTGACGGCATTTGTTATAAGACGATAATGGCCCACGGCAAGCATGTAAACCGTCAGATCATCAATAATCCCGCCCTTTTCATTCGTCATCACGCTGAGCTTCATCTCGCCGATTTTCTGCCCTTCAAGGTTTCTCGACATTACCCATTGCAGCAAATCAAAGGCCAAAGGACCCTTTACATCTATTTCCCCCATGTGACAGATGTCAAAGAGTCCCGCAGCATTTCTCGTTGCATGATGTTCTTCCATGACACTTGTGTACTGGACCGGCATGGCCCAACCGCCGAAATCGATAATAGTGGCACCTAATTTCAGATGATAATCATACAGTGGAGTTTTTCTCATTTCTGTTTTCTTTCAGGATCAGGACAGGCGCAACCATAAAAATTCCGTATCTGGAAATAATTGGTTATAAAGAATTGAAAGCACTATAAAAACCTGCCTGACAACGCTCCAAAATAAGAATTGATAAATGTTTCGCTTGTGCCTGATAACCCCAGCTCAAAACGCTTAAATGCGTAGGCTACTATAAGGTCTGCAATATTTCAAGGTGTAAATTTGACGGCTTCGCAAAATGTCGGCAAATCACTCCTTTGTCATTCTGGAGATAGCGAAGAATCTGATATCATTGAGATTCTTCGTCACTCTGCTCATCAGAACGAGACTGTATGGACTCTTTACGAATTTACCAAAATTAGCTGCTTTCATTAACCGTCTTTCTGTGTTATTAAGTGATAAAAAAACAGGGGTTATATATTATAACATGAAGATACATCTTGACTGTATTCCATGCTTTCTGAGACAGGCGCTACAGGCTGCAAGATTTTCGACAGATAACGAAAAAAAGCAGGAAGAGGTATTGAGGGCTTGTCTTACTGCTATCTCTGAAAGCAATTGGCACGCTACACCATCAGAAATAGGGATAAGGGTCCATTTCACCGTCATGGATGTCCTCAACATAAAGGACCCTTACCGAGAGAAAAAAATAAAGAGTAACGCTATTGTGCTTGATATGTATGAGTATCTACAAAAAGAAATTGGAAATAATAATGATCCTGTGGATAAGGCCATACGGTTTGCCATTGCGGGAAATATCATGGACTATGGCGCAAAGTCAGAATTCAATATTCATGATACGCTGCAAAGATTGAAGCATGAGAAATTAAAGATCGATCATTCAATGGAATTAAGGCATGACATAAAAAACGTGGACACAATAGCATATCTGACAGACAATGCGGGTGAAATTGTATTTGACAGGCTTCTCATGGAAACAATTGACAAAACGTATGGCAAAAAAAAGTGGCATGTATTTGTCAAGGCCAAGCCAATCATAAATGATGCAACTCTTGATACTGCAAAACAGGCCGGTCTGGGTGGTAATGAAAACATAATAATAGATGTTATTGATTTCGGACGGGATTATGACGACAGAACAGACCCGGCTTTTCTTGAAAAGCTCGCGACATACGATGTGGTGATATCAAAGGGCCAGGGAAACTATGAGGCCCTCAGTGACGTCAGTAGGATAAATTTCTATTTTCTCCTTATGGCTAAGTGTCCTGTTGTGGCACGGGACATCGGTGTTGATACAGGAGATATTCTGCTGATACGGCAAAGCCGCAAGGACTGAGCAACGAACAATGAGGACTAAAGGCAAAAGGTTTTTCCTTGAACCTTGAACTTTGAACCTTGTACCTTGTTCCTTGATCCTTTGTCTTTTCATCTGACACGCTTACCATCCCTGAATTTTCCTTCGTATTTTCTACCGTCTGGGTAGATCATAACGCCCCTTCCATTAAACCGGCCATCTTTCCACTGACCTGTATATTTACTGCCGTCAGGATATGCAGCCGTTCCATTTCCGTTACACTTGCCATCTTTAAACATCCCAATATATTTTGTTCCGTCGGGATAGGTTAAGGTGCCCGTCCCATTATACAAACCATTCTCAAATTGACCCATATATTTTCTTCCATCGGGATAAAAAAGAGTTCCTTGTCCATCATATTGACCATCCTTCCACTGACCAGTATATTTGATGCCATCCGCGTAGGTCATAGTCCCCTGTCCATTTATCTTATCATCTTCCCACTCACCGACATATTTTCTGCCATCAGGAAAAATCATAGTACCTTGCCCATTAATCTTATCCTTTTCCCATTGACCTGTATATTTACTACCATTGGACAAGGTTATCGCCCCCTCCCCGTTACGCTGATCATTACTCCACTGACCCACATATTCACTATTATCAGGATATTTCATGGTTCCGCGCCCACTACGCTGACCATCCTTCCAATGGCCTGCATACTCACCGCCATCGGGATAGGTTAAAATTCCCTGACCGGAAATCACATTGGCCTCAAAGTGGCCAGCATATTTCCTGCCGTCAGGATAAGTAATAATTCCCTGTCCGGAAATCTTGTTATTCCTGAACTCTCCTTCATATTTGCTGCCGTCAGGATAAATCACAGTTCCGTGTCCATTTACACAATCGCCTTCCACGCACTCAGCAAACACACCCAGCGGTGAAAAACAGATGAATAACAATAAAAACGTCAAAAATGCTCTCATTATTTTAGTCTCCCTTTTGTTTTTTAGCTATCTTTACCAGATCTCATTAAATATCAAGATATACTTAAATTTTAAAACTTGAGATTAATTTTTGAACTGGTATTATACTCCCGCACTAGTGTCGTGGCAAGCTTGCAATGACGCACAAGCTTTCGTCATTGCGAGGCCGAAGGCCGTGGCAATCTCTTGGATTATGCCAGGTTAGC
>JAGGSD010000269.1 GCA_021159265.1 Syntrophobacterales bacterium
CCTAACCCGGACAAACCGGAACCAAACAAGATATATTTTTATCACGAAAACACGAAAGTACAAAAACACGAAAAAGAAAATTTAATTTCGCACTTTCTTTTTTTCGTGGTTTCGTGATTGGTTTTAATTCTTTTGCCAATTTTGCCTGTCTGCGTGCCTGCCTGTGCGTGTTCGCACGCAGACAGGCAACGCACAGGCAGGCAAGAATTTTATAACTAAGTGCCTAGTGAAGCCATGTCTTCATTTTCGACAGCAGCTGATCTGTTTGTTTTGACAGGTTGTGTATATGATCCGTCAAGAATGAAAGCCTGCCCCCTTCTTTTCTGCTATCTTTTTCCAACAAGCCTCAAATGACTTTTTATAATCTGGTAGCGCATGGATTATCATTTCCCCTCGCGAATAGGCCTCGGCGATTCTGCGGTCATCCGGTATTTCCAGAACAATCTCGATTTTTTCTCTGTAACAATATTCTTTCACATCCTCATTGCCGATATCAGATCTGTTAATAGCAACGGCAAATGGTATACCAAGCACTCTGACCATCCCAACGGCAAGTTCTAAGTCATTGAGACCAAAGGGAGTAGGTTCCGTGACCAGAAGGACAAACTCTGCGTCCTTTATGGCTTCGATAACAGGACAGGATGTTCCCGGAGGTGAATCGATAATTAATATTTCCGGCTTGCCGGCGGCTTTCTTGACGCCGGCGATAACTGCCGGAGACATTAGCTCCCCTATATTTAACAATCCATGGATAAAACGGATTTCACTGGTCTTTCCTTCTTCCAGGATGCCGACCTCTCTGGGCACCTCTATGAATGCATTTTCGGGACAGAACAGCCTGCATGCACCGCAACTATGGCAGAGTTCAGGAAATACCAGTACCTTGCCCTTGACCACGGCAATGGCGCTGTATTCACAAACCTCCGCACAAATGCCGCATCCCGTGCATTTTTTCTCGATGACCTTTGGCATTAATACTGTGACAGGCGCTGTTGATTCAAATTCCGGCTTCAGAAATATATGACAGTTCGGTTCTTCAACATCACAGTCCAGCAACTGAACGTTCTTTCCTGCGCCGGCAAGAGTTAAAGCAAGGTTTGTTGCTATTGTTGTCTTTCCGGTGCCACCTTTCCCGCTGGCAATAGCTATCTTCAAAGAGTATTGTTCCTTTCTTCTTGCAAACTTTAACCGCCCAGACTAGTTATCCTTTTTCTTATCAACCGAACTGATTTGCCGTTCAAGCTGTTTGAGCTGCTCCTGGAGTATGCGTGTCTGGTTTTTGAGCTCGGCTAATTCTTCCTCTTTTGTCGTTGTGCCTTGGGGCGCGAAATCTACAGGAGCGCCGGGTTGGCCCATGCCCATGCCACGACCGCCGCCCATGCCACGACCGCCACCCATGCCACGGCCTCCACCCATGCCGCCGCCCATACCAAAATGACTTGCCACATTCGGCTGGTTCGATGCAGTAAAAACGCCTGCTTTAAATTGTTCAACTGCCTGACGGACCGTTCCACTTACTCCTACAATAACCTGGATGCCAGCGGCCCCAAAAACCTGGGATGCATTGGGCCCGCAATTGCCCGTCAGAACATACTGAACACCATGCTCCGACATCAACTGCGCTGACTGAATACCGGCGCCGCCTCCTGCCGCAACATTAGGATTCTGCACGGCCTCAAATTCCATTGTCTCCGTGTCTATGAATAAATAATAAGGACTCCGTCCAAAACGAACTTCAACTTGATCATCCAGGGACGAACCGGTTGTTGTTACTGCTATTTTCATTTTAACCCCTTTCCTGAAAAAATATTAACAAGCTGCAAAAGCTTTCAAGCACAAAAAAGTAAATACAAAACTAACATAAGCATGCTCTATTCAAAACGCAAGCATAATAAACAAAAAAGCGCCGGCAATAAGAACTAAATTTATCCCGTGCCAGCGCTCTTCTGGTTTTATTTCTCTTTGTTTTCTTTTTCTAACTCTGCAATACGCTTGTTAATGCCTTCCAGGGAATCCTCTAAATATTCTGCCTGTCCCTTCAACGCATCGAGTTCCTGCTGTTTTGTCGCAGCCGGCCCGTACGGTGTACCGTAAGGGGTCACTCTTCCGTAGTATGGATAACCGTAAGCGCCGCGTTGCCAGCCGGTTAAACCAGTTGCATAAAACTGATTACGATATCCCCAGCCTCCTCCACGACCGAAACCCGCGCCTCTGCCAAAACCTCCTATAGGGTTCGCAAATCCGGGCGCTTGATATCCTCCACAGTAACCGGCTGCCCTGCCTGTCATTGGTCCCATTCCCGCGGGACCTGTTCTATCTCCACCTGGCATAATAGACACCTCCTCATATATAGTTTATAGCTTTAAAGCGCTCTGCTTTTGGTGATCAGCTTTAAAATGAAACTTCTGTTAACGATTACGGCCTTGACCTTGTTCCATTCCCATTCCACGTCCCTGCCTGGTTCGTCCAAAACCTAAACCTCTCCCGAGTCTGCGAAAGAATCCCAAATTCTCCTCAGACACAGGAGCTTCTCCTGTTCCACAAGGCCCCAAGCCACGTCCCGTTCGCGCCCCTTGTCCTTGCGGTCCTGTCCCATCTCCTCTTGGCATAACATACCTCCTTAAGATATGAGTAGTGTAATTCCGGTCTATTACCAACCATACATAAAGCGGCCTCGACCCATACCACGGGGCCTACCAGACCAGCCACGGCCAATCCCACGGCCGAATCCAAAAGATCTTCCAAAGCCACCATAATACCCTGCTTGTCCGTAAGAAGGATATGTCTGCGAATACGCCAAAGCCGGCATGCCCGGATAAACGCCACCCCAAAACCCTCTGCCTGGTGTAGGATTTGCGAAACCCGGCATTTGATATCCGGCACAGTACCCTGCGCCTCTTCCTGTCATTGGACCATATCCCATAGGACCTGTTCTATCTCCCCATGGCATTTAAATCACCTCCTCAATAGCACAAGCGTGCTTTTACTTTAATTATATCAAAAACCGTGCCAGAATGTGTCAATTTACATGAAGCATAATATATCCATTATTTCAATTAGTTGCAGATAATTACATTAATGAGTAATTGACAGGAATCGCTTTTCTGCGACCAACATTCATATATATAGTAGCAGAAATGCAACCCACCTCCTAAACCCACGCTCCTTCAATTGTTGACTCGTTCACTTCCTGCAAATGACCGGCCTTCCATTCGGAAAGCGCATCTTTAACTGTTTCAATACCTTTATCAACTATAAAAATCTTTATGAATGCGGCGCTCAATGTCCTGAAGGCATTAGGTCCGACATTTCCCGTCAAAACCACATCAACTCCCAGATTGGAAATATTCTGAGCAGCCTGGATTCCGGCGCCTTGAACAGCGTTAACATTCTGTTTGTTAGAATGGACCTCAATGGACTCTTTCCCTGTGTCCACAACAACAAACCATTTAGCACGCCCAAAGCTCCGATCTACTTTTCCGGAAAGATCTTTGCCATAAGAAGTAATCGCAACTTTCACATTCCTACCATCCTTTCTTTGTGTTTCCCCATCGTCCCTGCCTGCCACGGCGTCTCATTCCTCTTCCCCCGGCACGCCATTCATCTGGGCTGCAGCCAGGCAATATAAAACGTTTATCCAACAGGTGGTCGGAAAGATAAGCTTCCAATATTTCATCTGCCGTTCCCTTCAGAAATGGTATAACTTTAATTCCTGAAGTCTCTATCAGCCTGCGCAACGGCCTTGAAATGGCCCCGCAAAGAAGAACCTGGGCGCCAAGCTCTCTCAGTCTGGTACCCTTGCCGACGATTGTATTTTCAACAAAGCGAACTACTTCCTGATTTGTTATCTGTCCGGAATCAACATTTATCATCAAAAGGCAGTCAGAAAAATCAAAAACCGTAGAAACACAGGGACCCCAAACAGGTATGGCAACTTTCATCCTTTTCACCTAACCCAGATAAACTGGAAATTCGAAATTCGAAGCACTAAATGCGAAACAAATCCGAATTTCTAATATTCAAATGTTCAAAACATCAACGCCACAGAAGT
>JAGGSD010000036.1 GCA_021159265.1 Syntrophobacterales bacterium
GTGAACGGCTGCAGGCTTTCAGCCTCGAGCTTTTCCGGCTTGTCCGGGTTAGGTATGAGTAGCCACAAGGCACAAAGAATAAAAAAATGAAAAAATGGATTTCTTATACATTATACAGCATTTTTATAACGATAGTTTTTCTTTATTATCTTTTCCCATCTGAACTTGTAAGGAATTATATAGTATCAACCGTAACAAACAATAACCCCGGCGTTAATTTGTCGACAGGTGATGTGAAAATCTGCTTTCCACCGGCAATAAGATGTGAAAATCTTTCAATAAGTTTTAATGATAAAACGGATTCAGCGCTCAAGGCAGACGTTGTAAAAGTGCGGCCGGCCATCACGAACCTTTTAGCGGGCAGGTTTTTTCTATTGTTAAACGCCAATGTATATGAGGGAAAGGTTGAAGCAAGTATAAGTTTTGAGAATCGCATGTCAATGGAAGGGCCGATGGAGGTTATTGTTGGTTTGAACAATATCAATATCGGTAAATGTTCTTATTTCAGAAACGTATCGAATCGGCAAATAGATGGCAGACTCAAGGGGTTTTTGAGGTTCAATGGTAAATGTGAGAAAATTATTAATAGTACCGGAAATGCCGAGTTCATCCTTGTTGACAGTAGCATAAAGCTTCTGAAAAACATGTTCGGGCTCGATATATTGAATTTTGATAGAATAGAAATAAGTATGCGGTTGAAGAACAGAATCCTTAAAATGAATGAAATTAATTTCGCAGGAAAGCAGGTGAGTGGAACATTAAGAGGTAACATATTTCTCCATAGAAATATTCGACAAAGCAGGCTTGCCTTAAAGGGTAATATAGAGATACCGGCCCTAAACAGACAATTTTCAACTTTTTTAACGGGAACCCTAGCAAATCCGATCCCGAGGTTTATGTGAGGTTATGATGGCCAGATACCGCATATTTTTCATCCTCCTGGCAATTACTGTTTTGTCATATTTGTCCGTCGATATCTTTTATAAGATAGTGAATGCAAAACTTACAGAGATTAAAACAAAAGATGCGCTGAGTGCGGAAACTACTGAAAGAAAAGTCTTCAGAAAACCGCCCCTGGATTCCTACCGGATTATATCAGAGCGGAATTTATTCGGATCAACCGATAAAGAAAGTTCAGAAATAAAAATAAATGTTGATGAGCTTGAACCTACAAAGCTGAAACTGGTTCTGCTCGGAACAGTGTGCAGTAACAACAATTCAGGTTTTGCCGTTATCGAGGATACGGATAAGAGAAAACAGGAGCTTTGCAGGGTGGGAGATACCGTTGCCTCTGCCGAGGTTATTAAAATCCTTCATGGCAAAGTCATTTTGAGAGTTGATGACAGGGACGAACTACTAACGATAAAAGAAAGTGGCACTGGGAGAACCCCTGGCAAAAAAACGGCTGCAAGCCCGAAAGGCAAAATAACGGTAAGCAAAACCGACATCGATAAGGCATTTAAAAACATGAGTCAAATGCTGACTCAAGTCCGCATAAGACCTTACTTTTCCGAAGGAAAGCCGGATGGGTTTCTGGTAAGCAGAATAAAACAGGGGAGTATTTTTCAAAAGATGGGTTTGAAAAACGGAGACGTGATCCAGGGAGTCAATGACAGCCCGATAGGAAGCGCAGATGACATGCTTGGACTCTACAAGGAATTACAATCCGGTTCCGAAATAACCCTCAATATAAAAAGGAGAGGAAAGCAGGAAACCCTGAAATATACTTTCAAATAGAAACCAGTGCTCAGTAAACCTTTAACCGTGGTCTTTGGTCCTTGAACCTTTAACCTTTAACCTTGATCCTTGAACCTGTTTATGTACACATCATTTTTTGAACTAAAAGAAAATCCGTTCAATTTAACTCCGGATACCAGATATCTTTTCTTGAGTCAGCAGCACAGGGAAGCGCTCAATCATCTCATTTACGGAATCAACGAAAAGAAAGGTTTTATTGTAATTACAGGAGGAATCGGAACCGGTAAAACTACGATTTGCAGAGCTCTCCTTTCCGCTCTGGATCAATCGATTGACACTGCACTGATCTTCAATTCCTTTCTTTCGGACAATGAGCTTTTACAGACAATTACTCAAGAATTCGGCATCCCGGTATCCAAAGAGGGTGGAACGAAAAAGCGGTATATTGACGCGTTGAATGAGTTTCTCCTGGAAAATTTTGCTTCCGGCAGAAATACAGTTCTTCTGATAGACGAAGCTCAGAACCTTTCACTCAGTGTCCTCGAACAGATCCGAATGCTTTCTAACCTTGAAACTGAAAGGGAAAAGTTGCTCCAGATTGTACTCTTTGCACAACCTGAACTCCAGGACCTTTTGTGTACTCCTTCTCTGCGGCAGTTAAATGAAAGGATTACGGTCAGGTATGAAATAAAACCTCTCAATCGGGAACAGGTACGGGATTATATAGAATATAGATTGGAAATTGCCCGGGGGAATAATGAAAATGTAAATTTTTCGCATGGCACTCACAAAATCATCTTTGAATATTCAAAAGGAATCCCACGAAGGATAAATGCTATTTGCGACAGGGCGCTCCTTATAGCATATACAAAGGACACTAACAGTATTAACAAAAAGATGATAAAGGAAGCTGTTAATGATATTGGCAAAGCTTACCTGACAAAAGACATCTATCCCCCGAAAAGAAGAAATAATTACTTGATGTTTTTTATATTTTTTTTTACATTTGGCGCTTTAGGATTAATAATAACTGTTAACTGGAATAATATCTTCAAATTCCTTTCAAATTATCATTTCTATTAGTGACATATAATGAGTCATATAAATAATGCGCTGAAGAAGGCTCAGGAAGAAAAAGACAGCTTTTATCAACGCTATAAAAAACTATTGTCTGTTCAACATCACAAGAAAGGAAATGAGAAGCCGAAGCGAAAGCTCGCAACGGTGATGGTCTCAATCATCTTCGTCCTGGTAATTGCTTATGTTGCCCTATACTATATTTTCTCTGATAAAACCGGCAGCAAATCAGCATTACATCGGAGCATGGAGATAAAGAAAGTACTCGAACCCCTTAAGAAATCGACATACAGATCAAAAATCCCTGTTGCAACATCACGCAAAGCTCAAGCAATAACGGTATCCGGCAACAAAACAACACAGGAAACCAGAACAGATTTAAAATACGATAAAAAAGTGCGGGAGTCAAGGTTCCCCAAAAAAATGTCAGGGAATTTAAAAAAGCCAGGAAAAATTGATGATGTGGAATCTCTGTATCGACAAGCGTTAAACTATCAGCAGAAAAACAAGTTAACACGTGCAGAAAAGATATACAGGAAAATTTTAAACATTAATTCGAAGCATGTATTAGCCCTGAATAATCTTGGCGTGATCTACATGAGCCAGAATAATGGCGGAAAAGCAATACATGTTCTTTCAAAGGCAATCGATCTGAAGAGCGATTATGCCGATCCATACTACAATCTGGCCTGTCTCTACTCTCAATCAGGAGATGCTGCCAGGAGTCTTAATTACTTGGAAAAAGCTATAAAAATAAAAAAAGATGTTAAAAACTGGGCAATAAATGATAGAGACTTGAAATACTTACATACACTGGATGAGTTTAGAACAATCATCGGACAACCATCTAAAGTATCAGAAGAAAAAAACGATATCTATATAGTAAAAAGGGGCGAGTGGATTTTCGATATAATTCGAAGAAAATATGGAGTTTCAGATGAAGAAATTTCCAGATTATTGGATTTGATAAAAAGCCTCAATCCCGGGATAAAAGATACGAACATTATCCATTCCGGACAGAAGCTGGTACTACCTAACCCAGATAAACTGGAAATTCGAAATTCGAAGCACTAAATGCGAAACAAATCCGAATTTCTAATATTCAAATGTTCAAAACATCAACGCCACAGAAGTAGCATTAACTCTATTGTAAAAAGTTTAACTCTTTCCCGTTTAGATATTTGTATTTTTGTCATTCGATATTGTTTCGAGTTTCGATATTCGATATTCGAATTTAAGTTTAGCAAGAACTTATCAGCCATAATGAAATTCTT
>JAGGSD010000287.1 GCA_021159265.1 Syntrophobacterales bacterium
ATATATTTTTATCACGAAAACACGAAAAAGAAAATTTAATTTCGCACTTTCTTTTCCTTCGACAGGCCTTCGGCGTGAGCTCGCCGAAGGCTGAGCGTTCGACTGAGCTCACGCCGAAGTCTCACGCCGAAGCCATTTTTGCAGGAACTTTACAATTAAGGAACTAATGCGGCAGAGCCGCAAAGGCAAAAGGTCAAAGGATAAAGGTCGGGAATTAAGACTAAAAAAGCAGATTTGTTTTCAGGTTCTTCCTTTATCCTTAAACCTTGAGCCTTGTTGTTTATTACCTGACCAGCGCATCTGCGCGGAAAATGCAGTTGTTTAGGATAAAGACTCTAAGCACCTGAAACGGCATAGCGGGGCTTTTTACGAAACTGTCATAGTTGATGCACTCGTAAAAAGTCTGTCATTCCCGCGTAGGCGGGAATCTATAGAGGGCTAAGTACTTGAAAAGACTGGATTCCCGTTTTCACGGGAATGACAAAATTGTGCATATTTCGACTTTTTACGAATGCATCATAGTTGATTATTGCAGTTTTTTTGTTTGCATCGTCATTATTTATGTGTTAGTTTTTTGACGGTCGTTTAATGAGAAACACTGAAAGTATAGTTTGTTGATACTGGTAAAATCATAATTTCCTGTCGAGATTATATTTTCGACTTTTTCAAAGATGTCAAATGGTTGTATTCCACAAAGGTAATTCAGGTGTTTTGAGGAGGACCAATGAAAAAAGCTAAAATTCTAATTGCAGAAGATGATGATCTTAGCAGGAAAAATCTGGCTGAATTGTTGTCTGAGTATGGGTATGACGTTCAGGCGGTCAGGAATGGAAAGGAAGCGATGGAGACCTTTCCCTGTGATAAATATGACCTCGTTATAACTGATTTAAAGATGCCCCATGTAGATGGCTTACAATTTCTTGAATTTGTTAAAGAGGTCAATCCGGAAAATATTGTTATTGTGGTTACCGGTTATGCTTCAGTAGAAAGTGCGGTTGAAGCCATGAAATTGGGCGCTTTTGATTACATGATGAAACCATTAAAGGATGACATTGTTCAATTAACGGTTCAAAGAGCATTATCCTTTGCCAGACTTAAACATGAAAATATAACATTAAAAGATCATTTAAAGAAGAAAATCAATTTCGGTAAAATAATTGGCTACAGCGACGGCATGAAAAAAGTTTTTGAGATAATTGAAAAAGTGGCTTCTTCAGACAGCACGATTATAATATATGGTGAAAGTGGAACCGGCAAGGAATTGGTGGCAAGAGCGATCCATTTCAATAGTGATAGAGCAGCCAAACCCCTTGTTACTGTTAACTGTGGCGCAATCCCCGAAGAACTGCTTGAAAGTGAATTGTTCGGTCATGAAAAAGGTGCCTTCACGGGAGCAATTAGAGGTAGGATTGGGCGATTTGAATTAGCTCAGGAAGGATCGATCTTTCTTGATGAGATTGGAGATATGAGCCCTTCATTGCAAGTTAAATTATTGCGGGTTATACAGGAAAAACAATTTGAAAGAATCGGGGGTATGAAAACCATAGATGCGGATGTCAGGATTATAACCGCGACACACCGGAATTTAGAAAAGGCTGTTGAAGAAAACAGGTTCAGGGAGGATCTTTATTATCGTATTAATGTAATACCGATTCATATTCCACCTCTCAGGGAAAGAAGCGCTGATATTCCGATTCTGATTACTCATTTCCTGCGAAGGTTTAATGAGTCGAAAAAGAAGATGGTGAGGGGCGTGACCCCTCAAGCCATGAGTTATCTGATGAAATATTCCTGGCCGGGCAATGTCAGAGAATTGCAAAATCTGATTGAAATGATTGTTGTCATGAAAGAAAAGGGTTCCATTGAAGTAGGAGATTTACCGGACAAGATACGCTTTAATAGAAAAAGAACGGAAAAAATCATGACTGGTATTGAAATCCCGGATGAAGGCCTGAATCTTAATCACGCGATAAATCAATTCGAAAATGATATACTCAAAAAAGCTCTGGAAAAATCAGGTGGTGTGAAAAGCAGGGCCGCGAAATTGCTTAATTTGAATCGAACAACCTACGTAGAAAAGTTAAAAAGATATTCATGACTCTGTTGATTTAAGGTCTTTTCGCCCAATCTCTGCGTTGTGCTCAAAAAATAATCCTCGAAATATCTAATATATTCCTGTGGTCTTCGGCGAGCTCAGTCGTCGAACCGTTCACGGTTAAAAGAGTTTCAATAAATGAGGGGAGGGGAGGTTTTAACCTCCCGACAGGGGCGACTAAAGTCACCTCTGTCCGTGTTTATTGAGATATTACCCGGTTCTCTTCATTCAACTGTTGAACCTTGAACCACTGAACTGTGAACCTGTCTAGTTACTAGCCTTTAGCCTTGAACCTTTTGCCTTTTCGGCTTTGCCGCATTAGTCTTTTACAAATGAACAAGATATATGAACAGGTTGAAAAGATAATCTCTCCGGTTTACATGGTTGGCGGATCTGTCAGGGATGAACTGATGGGGATAGAACCCAAAGACTATGATTTTATCACGCCCCATAATCCGGATACGATAGAACAAAAGGTTCGTGATGCGAAGAGGAAGCCATACCTTATGGGAAAGAGGTTTGGCACCATTGGAGTTAAAGTAAGCGGTTACATGGTTGAGATTACAACTTTCAGGACCGAGCGCTATCAAAAAGGAAGCAGAAAACCGGAGGTAGAATTTGTAAATGACATCATGACTGACCTCGGGAGAAGAGATTTTACAATTAATGCCATGGTAAAAAGGGGTAACAGGCTGATTGATCCGTTTAATGGTCGGGGGGATATTAAGAAACAAATAATAAAATCTGTAGGAAATGCAACGACCCGTTTTAAGGAAGATCCTTTGAGAATGTTAAGAGCTGCGAGATTTTCCGCTCAACTTGGATTCAGTATAGATCAGGCAGTCCTTAAATCTGCCACAAAATTGAACTACAGGATTTTGCAGGTAAGCAGGGAAAGGTGGGTCGCGGAAATGGACAGGTTGCTTTTATCGTCATACGTTGACAGAGGCCTGAATGATCTTATGGAGATGGGTTTATTCCGATATATGATTCCCGAGCTGTACTTACAAAAGGATTATGATCAGAACAGTAAATATCATGCCTGTGATTTATGGAGACATACCGTTCGTGTAACTTCTTCAGCGCCGCCTGATATCAATTTACGGTGGGCGGCTCTTTTGCACGATATAGCGAAGCCTTTTGTCCGAATTGAAAAAGAAGACAGAAGTACATATGCAAACCACGATATTTTAGGTCGTGAAATGGTTATTCGTCTGGGAAGGTATTGGCGGTGGTCCAATAAGAGGATTGAAACGGTCAGTGAACTGGTAAAAAATCACTTGAGGCCTGACAGTCCGCTGAGAGATGCAGACAATACGTCAAAAGAATGAGAAAGGGCATCTTTTCTGCCGATAGAGTCTTTAAGCTATGAATTTATTTAAGGTTCTACTAACTGTTTTTGTGCTCTTATATACCGTTATTCCATATGATTTCATTCCGGATTTCATTCCCGTCGGCGGCTGGCTTGACGATGCTTTCCTCATGGGGGTTTTGATTTATTATTTCAGGAAGGGAACACTGCCGGACTTTTTCTTCCGAAGAGGAAGATCTTCCAGGGCAAATCAGTATCATAAAATGGGATCTGAGAGGGCCGATGGATTCGGAAAAGGAGAAACTGAATCAAAATCAACATCTGATTTTGATGACCCTTATGAAATTCTTGGGTTAAAGCCAGGAGCGAGTCGTGAGGAAATCCGGGCGGCATATCATCGGGCAGCTCAAGCCTATCATCCTGATAAGGTCTCTCATCTTGGAGTGGAGTTCCAGGAGCTGGCCGGGAAAAAGTTCATCAAGATTCAAGAAGCTTATGAAAAGCTTATGGGGAAAAGCAGTTGAAATGAGATGTTTTCAAAACTTGCAGAGGTTTCATTCTTGTTCCCGGACTGCATTTGGATTGCGTATTTACGAGAAAAGCGTCAGCTTCGTCAGGCCTGAAACAAAATCTGGAG
>JAGGSD010000180.1 GCA_021159265.1 Syntrophobacterales bacterium
CCGAATTTCTGTCGTTTTGTCATTCCCGACCCCCGATCGGAGCCGAGGACAGGCCTGATCGGGAATCCATAAGTGCTTGTAATTACTGGATTCTCGCTTTCGCGGGAATGACAGATTTGTGAGTTTTTGACTTTTTACGAATGTGTCTTAATTGATTTAATTCAACCTTGTACAATGTATCGTCAATATCAAGCCCACATGAATCAATGATTGAAAAACGGGCTGTATCATGCTAAAAATATGCGATATCAGAAAGTTATTCCTGCAAATGATAGAAGAATGGTAAGGTTTAAAAGTTAAGGCAGCAAATAGTTCATCCGACCTTACCCTCCTTGAGGTCATGCTGGCTATGACCATCCTTGCCATAGCGCTTGTTGCTGTTTTCCAGTCGCAATCACAGAGCATCTCCATGGCGGGTCAGGCAAGATTTGCGACAACGGCCTTTCTTCTGGCACAGAGCAAGGTGGCTGAAGCAGGAAACGATGGAACCTAATTTATGCAAAACAGGGCTCTTGACCCGGTCATAGCTATGTGATAGATTTATAAACAACGGTTCAAGGTGCAAGGCTAAGAGTTTTATACCTTGGTCCTTTGCTCTTCGTTTAACACAATTAAGGAGTTTACTTATGCCGATATATGTTTACGAATGTCAGAAATGCTCACATGAATTTGAAGTTTACCAGAATATAGGGGAGGGAAACGAAAACCTCACCTGTCCCGAATGCGGGGCAAAAACCCCGAAGAAACTGGTTACCCCCTTCAAGACCCTATTCTGGTCAGGGTTTCTTGATGATATGGAGAGAAAGATCAGCCCCCATAAGTTTAAATAGGGGCAAGAGAAGAGGAACAAGGACAAAGGTGCAAGGTTCAAGGTTCAAGGTGCAAGGTCAAAGGGGAAAACATAAGCTTGATTCTTTTATCTTTGAACCTTTGTCCTTTGGAAGAGGTGAACGATAAACAAAATTTATGGCAACATTTCCGGTCTCGGGCCGGAGGATATTAAAAGGATACAACATCTTTATCGAAGGAGAATTCCACCCGACCGTATTCTCACCCACGAATTTGCGCGAAACCTTACCGAAATCTCACGACAGATCAATCGCCAGACAGGTGTTCTCATCAGCCGAAGGGGCGAAATCCGTTATGTTATCGTGGGAAATCACAAGGAAATCGTCATCCCCAATCTCGACGGATTCAGGGCGGCATCTACACGCCTCAAGGGGCTGCGCCTGGTTCACACCCATCTGAGCGGTGAGCCCCTTACTCAGGACGATCTCACCGATCTTGCCCTCCTCCGCCTCGATCTTGTTTCTGCGCTGGAGGTTGGAGAAAACGGCCTCCCCGGGAAGGTGCACACAGCCCACCTTATTCCTGAAAATCCTGATGGCAGATACTGGGCTTTTCTGAAACCGTCCCGCTCCTCCGAGATGGACATCCATTTTTTAGATTTTATTCACGCCCTCGAAGATGAACTTGCCGGAAAGCAGAAGTCGAGAAGGGTTGACCTGACGGATCGTGCCATTCTCGTCAGGGTGGAAACTGATCCCCTGTTTGACGGTGAGGCCTCCCTTGACGAGCTGAAGGAACTCGCGAGAACGTGTGGCGTCGAGGTGTTCGATATCGTCATGCAGCGCCGCCGGAAAATTGATCCGCGGTTTCTCATGGGAAAAGGAAAACTTGCAGAGCTTGTAATCCGGGGTCTGCAGATCGGCGCGAACCTCCTCATTTTCGACCATGAACTTACGCCTGCCCAGGTCCGAAGCATCACCAATTTTACCGATTTGAAGGTTATAGACAGGACCCAGCTCATTCTCGATATTTTCTCACAGAGGGCCCATAACTCTGAAGGAAAAATTCAGGTGGAACTCGCCCAGTTGAAATATCTCCTGCCCCGTTTGATCGCGAAAAACACTGCCATGTCGAGACTCACAGGCGGCATAGGCGGGAGGGGCCCGGGAGAAACAAAACTTGAAATCAACCGCCGGAGGGTGAGAGACAGAATTGTCCGCCTGGAAAAAGATTTGAAGAAAATTCAGAAGATGAGAATCGAACGCCGGCGAAAGAGAAAAAGAAAGGGTCTTCCCATTATTTCAATCATCGGCTACACCAACGCGGGCAAATCTACACTCCTTAACGCCCTGACGCAGAGCGATGTCTTAACGGAAGATCTCCTTTTTGCCACACTCGATCCCAAAAGTTCGAGGCTTCGTTTCCCACGGGATACGGAAGCCGTTATCACCGACACGGTGGGATTCATCAGACATCTTCCCCGGGAACTCTTCGCGGCTTTCCGCGCGACCTTCGAAGAACTTCACGAAGCTGACCTGCTGCTCCACATTATCGATGTGTGCAACCCTAACTTCGAGGAACATATTCAGGCAGTGGAAAACATCCTGGAGGAACTCGATCTTACAAACAAGAAAATCATCCGTGTTTTTAATAAACAAGACCTCTTCCGGGATAAGGTCATTCTGCAAAACCTCTGCAACAGGTTTCACGCAATGCCTGTATCAGCATTAAACCCGGAGACTTTCCCACCTCTCATGAAAAAAATGGAAGAAACACTCACAAAATCTCATTTTTGATCATTTCCGCATACCTACGGGACGCTCCCATATTTGAAGCAACGATTTTCCTCCCCGCCTTGCCTTTCCGTGAAGTCGTCTCCGGAGCTTCAAGGAGTTCCCGTATCCTCCGCAAAAGTTCTTCTTCCCCGGCTACTGTCATCCCGGCGCCGGCTTCCTCAAGGAGCTTCTTTTCATCCGCAAAATCTTCCATGGAGGGGCCATATAGTATCACCTTACCCCATGCCGCGGGCTCGAGGATGTTCTGACCGCCTTTGGGAACGAGGCTTCCACCACAAAAAACAACGGTAGCAAGGCTGTAAACCTTGAAAAGTTCTCCGATGACGTCGATAATGATGATTCTTTCACTGGTTCGCTTTTTACCCCCGTTGATTTCCGTCATGGTTATGCAATCGGGAAACCCCTCTCCTCCGGCACATGAAAGCGCTTCTTCCCGGCGTTCAATATGACGGGGAATGACAATGAGAATAAGATCGGGATATTCTTTAAGGAGTTTTCTATAAACCCGCAGTACGATTTTTTCTTCACCTTCGTGGGTACTCCCTGCCACAAACACCTTTGAGGCGGGGTCTATATTTAACTTGATAGCAGTCTCTTTTTTCAATGCTTCGTCAGCCCCGGCTGCAAGGCTGTCATATTTTGCGTTTCCCATAACATGGACCCTGGAAGTTTCCATACCGAGGATTTTGATCCGGTCCGCGTCAATTTCAGAGATCATCCCCGCTTCATCAACAAGAGCCAGTATTTTTTTCCAGAAAAACTTCGTCTTTAAGTACCTTCTGAAAGAACGAGGCGAGATTCTCCCGTTTACCATAACGATTTTCAGGCCTTTCTCATGGCAGATACGAATGAAATTGGGCCAGATCTCCGTCTCAACGGTGACAAAAATGTCAGGGTTGACGAGATTTACAACTTTTCTGATCACAAAGGGGATATCAAGCGGGTAGTATATAAATGACGTTGCCTGAGGGACTATACGCCGGGCCATTTCCTGTCCCGTCTCCGTGCTGGTGGAAAGGACGATGCAGGCATGGGGGAATATTTTTCTGAGAGAAGAAACGACAGGCGCAGCGGCGGTAACCTCTCCCACTGATACGGCATGGACCCATATTCTGGGAGAACCCTTCATGCCTTCAATCACATTGGGCTGTATAAAGCCGAATTTAGGCCCTATACTTTTTCTGTATTTCCCCGTTAGTATAATTCTTGCCGCATAATAGGGAATCAGGAAAAAGGCGGCTGCAAAAAGGACAATGTTGTAAAATCGCGAGTAAATCAATTATATTGCCGGATAAAAAACAGTATTTTACACGCCCGTGAAGATAATGATCTTTTATGATTCTGTCAAGTCTGATGCTTTGTAAAAAGCCCCGCTATGCCGTTTAGCGGCATTATAATGGAAAGTAACTTTTACAAAGCATGTTTAAGG
>JAGGSD010000170.1 GCA_021159265.1 Syntrophobacterales bacterium
GCGAAGAATCTGATATCATTGAGATTCTTCGTCGCTCCGCTCCTCAGAATGACACGGCGTGGACTTTTTACGAATGCATCAACTTTTGATTATATCTTTATTGTAACCAATAGGCATAAGAACTTATTCAAAGCAACTTTGTTATAATGAAGTCACATTTCGTGTCTTATCACGACACAAAATGTGATTAAAACATAATTTCCTATTGACTATGTTATTGTTTAAGTGCTAAATGTGCCATCAGGAAGCACATTATGAATCTGAAAAATGACACAAAAATGAAAACCCTCGGATCTCGGGCCGCCCATCTGGTTACCACTCTTTACGAGGAACATAAACTGATCTTCCGCCTGGAAGATGTCCAACGAATTCTTGATCTGGAAGAGGCCTCCGCCCGCAGCCTTACAAGAAATCTTGTAAACAGGAGCATAGTGACGCGGTTGAAACCAGGTTTGTTTATTCTCGTGCCCTTCGAACTTGGAAAGGAAAGAGAATACATGGGCAACCCGCTCATCCTCGCCCACAAACTTATTGAAGAGAAGGATTATTATCTTTCTCATGGTACCGCCATGGAAATTCACGGGATGGTTACCCAACCACAGCTTATCGTACATGTAACGACACTGAGAAAACACCGGCCAATTAATATCCTGGGTACCGATTTTAAATTCATTACCTGTAAGAAAGAGCATTTTTTCGGCATGAGCGAACAGTGGGTGAGCAAACAGGAAAAAGTGACCGTAAGTAACATGGAGAAAACCATTATTGACTGTCTCCGGCAACCCGAGTACTGTGGCGGTATTACGGAAACATCTAAGGGGATATGGATGCGCCGGCAGGACCTGGACATAACCCGGCTGATCAAATATGCGCTAAGGATGGACATCGGTGCTGTCATCCGCAGGCTGGGCTATATCCTGGAGATTTACGGAATCGGCTCCCCGGAAAACCGGAAAGCCCTTCAGGGGCTTCTGACGGAGAGCTATGCAAGGCTTGATCCGCTTCTCCCGTCTGAAGGGAAGTTCATAAGGAAGTGGAGATTGCGGCTCAATGTGTCATCAGACGAACTCCTATCCGTGGTAAAAACATAATGATACCTCAGCGAAACCTGTCCTTGCTATCGAATCGTCTCGCCCGAAAAGGCGGACGCCGTATTCCGGAGGCTGTTCTTGAAAGGGACTATTGCCTGTCCTGGTTCCTCGTGGGCCTGTCAAAAACATCTCTCACAAACCTCCTTGCCTTTAAAGGCGGCACGGCCATCAAGAAATGTTACATCCCGGACTACCGTTTTTCCGAAGATCTCGATTTCACCCTGCGAGAAGATGTTTCTTTTGAAAAAATTGAGGAGTGCCTTGCCATTGTTTTCGAATATGCAGAGCGGGCATCGGGAATCAAGCTTCGAATCAGCCGATATGATCGACATTCACATGAGAACTGTCATACTTTTTTCCTTGGATACGAAGGTCCCTTACCGAGTGTATCTGCTAAAGAGGTCAAAGTGGATATCACAATAAATGAAAAACTCGTCTTTCCCATCGCATCAAAGCCAGTTCTCAAGGCATACGATGAATATGAAGATCTGCCGGAGAATGAAAGAATCGGGGTTTATTCGCTCAACGAGATCGTATCGGAAAAAATCATTGCTCTTCTTGACCCGGCAAGAAATGAGCCACGCGATCTTTACGATTTGTGGCATCTTACAACCAACGGTTATGCAAATTTAGCCTATTTAACTGAAGCGGTTGAACTGAAAATAAAATTCCGTGGAAAAGAACTGACCGATGTCAAAGAAAATCTTATCCATAAAGAGGCCAGGTTGAAAAAACTCTGGCAAGCCCGTCTGTCTTCTCAGATGATACTCCTGCCCGAATTTGAGCAGGTATTTCGAGCGACATTACGTGAACTGCGACAGGCAAAATATTATTAAAATCTGTTTCTAACAATTTTTTCCACCATTGTATTTTCGAAATCGACACGGGCGAAAATCATCGGTCTTTATATCACAACTGCCAATAATCAGCCAGCATGAAGTCATCGGTGATCGTATTATTCATAATGCTTACATAATAGAACTGAAAAGAGACTCTGTAAGAAAAACTTACGCAAACAGCTGACACAAAGTTGCCACTTTGGTATTGCTGTCAACCGGCTGAAAGGGATGCGGGAAACAGATATTTATTCGCCTTCCCCGGGTCTGTCAAGCCCTTTTACGATCTGTGATTTAATCAGTCTCGGGAGCATCATGTGATGCTGCGGGCAGATCGATCTCGGGTTCTGATAGACGGAATTGGTAAAGGCAATCATGTATCTGCGAATGTCTTCAAAACGCACCACCTCATCCACAAAACCCTCTTTGGCACAATAGACCGGCCTGGACATGTCATGATAATGCTGCACCATCTCATTCATCTTATCAATAACCGGCCCCAGAGGGTTTCCCGCATCTTTTTCCTTGACAAGCCTTCTGGAATAACTCGCAGCGGCAGCCGTCTCTCCGTGCATGACATATATTTCCGTCGCGGGAGTGCCAAGGGTAAAGGCCGTGGTGTTGTTCGCAGTGGGACCTCCCATTACATAATGGGCCGCTGCCGTCCCCTTGCGGAGAACTATCAGCGCCTGGGGCACCTTCGTCTGCTCAACGGTGTAGATGAGAGACTGACCCAGGCCAAGAAGTTCCGCCTTTTCCGCAATATCGCCTACATCGATGCCGGTTGTGTCCTGGAACCAGATGATGGGAATACGATCACGGCCGCACTGCGTCACGAATTCATTCATTTTAATTAATCCCTGGCGATACAGTTTGCCTCCCACTCCGTTATACTCGTTTGTGTACTCGGGATAGTTAGGGATGAGACCCTGCCGGTTTCCGATCACGGCCATCAGATAACCGTCAATCTTGACCAGACCCGTATAAACCTCCGGGCCGAAACCGGGCCTGAATTCCAGATGCTCGGAATTGTCCACCAGTCTCGCCAGGACATTATCAAAATCATAACCGGACTTCTGATTCATGGGAACAATCGACGCTATTTCAGACGGTGAATACTTTGGTTCGGCAGGTTCAGCCACTCTGAAGAACCTGGGATTATATGCGGGCATCTCGGACATGTACTCCCTGAGGGCGTCCAAAAGCTGTTTCTCCTCATCAAAGACAGCCCTGAAGAAACCGGTCTCATCATAGTGAATCTTTACGCTCCCCGGAGGCGCCGCCTTGAAATGCCTCGTGGCCTCAATGAGCTGTTCGGCTCCTTCCTCATCGAAGAATCCCCTGGGGCTCATGCCGCCGACGATACCGCCGCCGCCTACGGCGATATTGCAATCTTTGTGAGCCAGGAGTATCGCCGGGCTGATTCCCTGATAACCGCCGCCAGCGGGGTTGGTGCCGTAAATGCCTGCAAGCACGGGAATCCCCAGTTGCTCTAATTCGGCGTGACGATAAAAACATGTGCCGTTCCCGCGGCGATTGGCGTAAACTTTTTCCTGCTCCGGCAGTTTCACGCCCGAACAGTTGACCAGCCACACGAGAGGCAGATTCATTATCTTGGCTATGTCCGTAACACGTAGATTATTCTCTGCCTGTCCCGCAATCCAGGCGCCGGCTATCCATTTATTGTTAAAACCTATAAGCATGCACCATTTGCCGCCTATCCTCGCAAGCCCGTCCACAACCCCTGTGCTGCCGGATTCTTCATGCCCCGGATCAAAGATGGTGTGAAGAGGACAAAAGGTGCCGGGGTCAACGATGTACTCTATTCTTTCCCAAACAGTCATCTGCCCCCGATTGTGAATCTTCTCATCGGGAATACCGACGTTTTTTATTCTTTCGGCTTCCGCATCGATACCTTTCATGACTTCTTCAATCTGTGTGATGTTTTTTTCCATCCTCCGCACCTGAGCAGGCCTGAGGGGTTTGCCGAAATCATCCATTTTTTCAAAGTATGGTCTCATATCTAAGTTCCAATTCCTTTCTGTTTATATAAAAAT
>JAGGSD010000198.1 GCA_021159265.1 Syntrophobacterales bacterium
TCTGCGCCTGCCTGTGCCGCCTGCACGGCAGACAGGTGCGGACACGCACAGGCAAGCACGAACTTTACAATTAAGGGACTAATCCTTGAACCTTGAACCTTTGTCCTTGCACCTTGTACCTGACTCTATAGAGAAAGCATGAAAACATTATCAAAGAAAAATCTGTTACTGCTACTCGTCATATTGTGCATACCATTTCTGTTGCCCGGAAGTATAATGGGAGCACGAGTGACAGGTCAGGATAAACTCATTACCACTTTCAATAATAACACACACGAACCCCTGAAAGAAGCTTCAGGAACCAGGCAAGTCAGTAAAACTGTAAAAATGGAAACACCGGCAAAAGCCGGGGGATCCCAAGGTAAACCTGAATATGTAACTATCGATTTTAATGATGTCGATATCCGTGTCTTTATTAAATTTATCAGCCAGTTGACCGGCAAGAATTTTGTTATAAACAAAGGTGTAAGGGGAAAGGTTACCATTGTTTCTCCAAGGAAAATTTCAATCAGTGAAGCTTATAAAGTGTTTGAGTCTGTTTTGGAGGTACATGGATTTGCCGCAATTCCCGCCGGGAATATCATTAAAATCGTATCTTCACGGGAAGCAAAAGCAAAAAACATTGAAACACGCCTGAAAAAGAAAGCCATAAGTCCTGAAGACAGGATCATAACCCAGATCATATCTCTCAACTATGCAAATCCTGATGAGTTAAAAAAGGTTCTTACACCTCTTATATCAAAATCAAGTGTCGTACTGTCATATCCTCCCACAGGCATGCTCGTTGTAACTGACCTGCTTTCCAATATTCACCGGATTCTTAAAATTGTCAGCGCGTTGGATGTCGAAGGTATTGAGGAACAAATCTCCGTCATTCCACTTAAGTACTCATCTTCTCAGGAGACTGCCAGATCATTGAGTCTCATCTTTCAAAAAGCAGGGAAAACACGAAAAGGCAGCCTTGCCTCACCCATAAAAATCGTTGCGGATGAACGTACCAATACAATTATTACACTGGCCAGCGAAAATGATACATTCCGTATTAAACAACTTATAAAACTTCTGGACAAGGAAATCCCCAAGGGTGAAGCAAAAATACGCGTATATCACCTTCAAAATGCCGATGCTGAAGAATTGACAAAGGTACTGATGAACCTTCCTTCTAAGGGAGCAAAAAGGATCGAAAGGGGTAAAAGTCCCCTTCTTTCCAGAGAAACTCAGATCATACCGGATAAGGCCACAAACACCCTGATAATCACAGCGGACAGGAATGATTATACAATCCTCAAAAATGTAATCAAAGAGCTCGATATACCCCGCCCCATGGTTTATATCGAAGCACTTATTATGGAAGTCAATGTTAACAAAGGGTTTAAACTCGGCGCCGAATGGGTGGGAAGTGAATACATAAGCGCGGGTGACGGCCGAACCAAAGTTTATGGCGGAGGATTCACCGGCGCCAATATAATGCCCACACCAAATACTACTACTAATGTTATTGGGTTCCCGGAAGGGTTCTCCGTTGGTGTGATGGGGCAAACCATCAAGATCGGGGATTTTTACTTTCCCAATCTCGGCGCTGTTTTCCAGGCATATCAAAAAGATACAGACATTCATATCCTTTCAACCCCCCAGATACTGACCCTGGATAACGAAGAAGCAGAGATATATGTGGGAGAAAATATTCCCTATCAAACGAGACAAGAGACCTCACAAACTGACAGAGACTACAGCTCTTATGAATATAAAGATGTTGGCGTATCATTAAAGATCACTCCACAAATCAACGAGGAACGTTTTGTCAGACTTAACATTTTTCAGGAAGTGACAAAAGTAGTTGACAACGAGGGGAATCGGCCTACTACTCTGAAACGTAACACCAAGACAACAGTAACAATCAAAGATAGAAACACTATTGTTATCGGCGGTCTTATTGGGGATGATATTACGAACACTGTGCATCAGGTTCCATGCCTTGGGAACATTCCCTTTATGGGCTGGTTGTTCAAATACAAAAGCGAGAACCGGGAAAAACGAAACCTCTTTATATTTATTACCCCGCATATCATTGAGAATCCAGTTGAAGCAAAAGCGATATACGAAGAAAAAAAGGGAGACATCGATAAGGTCAAAGAGGGGGTTATCAGGAAATACAAAATGAAGCGCAATAAAAAATGAAGAACATGACTCAAAATTCTCAACTTAAAGATTACGGTCTTTCAGAAGAGAAAATAGCGGAGATTCAGAAGGTACATGATTCAAAAGGTGGCGGTATTGTTGATTTATTAATTCAGCAAAAGGCTATTGCCGAAACAGATCTCCTTCAGGCCATGAGCTCTCAATTCGGGGTTCCTTTCCAACCTGATCTACCCATAGAAACCCTCAACATCGAATTCACGAAACAAATACCGATCCAATATTTGAAAAGACACAAAATCGTGCCCATTGAAACCCCGTATGATAATTTCATTGCGGTGAATGATCCTTCTGATTTTCAATCTCTTGATGACCTTAGCCATATCCTGGGGTGGGAAAACACTCGGATTATTCTTTCTACCCGCGCAGCTATCTCTTCTGTCATAAACATGGCATATGATTTAGGTCATGATTCCACCGATGAGTTTATACAGGACATGAACGGTGAATCTCCAGACAGCATAATTTCAGAAATTGAGGAAACAGCCGACCTGCTCGACGACACCAGCGATGCACCGGTAATAAAGCTGGTGAACCTTATATTATCCCGTGCTGTTAAAGACCGCGCCAGCGACATCCATATAGAACCATACCACACCTCGCTCACCGTCAGATACCGGATTGACGGAGTATTGTACAATGCCCTGAACCTGCCGAAAAGGATTCAGTCTTCCCTTGCTTCACGTATAAAGATCATGGCAAAGCTTAATATCGCCGAAAAGAGGCTCCCGCAGGATGGGAGAATCAATATCAAAATCGGGGACAGAAACATTGATATTCGCGTATCGGTAATTCCCATTGCCTTTGGTGAACGGATTGTCCTGAGGCTCCTTGATAAGACGGGCACGATTTTTCAGTTGATTGACCTTGGAATTGACCATGACAGGCTTAACTTATTGAATAATATTATTAATTCCCCATACGGAATTGTTCTGGTGACAGGGCCTACCGGGAGTGGTAAAACAACCACTCTCTATGCCGCTCTATCCACTATAAATAAGCCTGAAATTAACATTATCACAATCGAAGACCCGATTGAATACCAGATAGAAGGTATCGGTCAGATACAAGTCAACCCCAAAATTGATCTTACATTTGCCAAAGGACTGCGATCAATTGTGAGACAGGATCCCGACGTCATTCTGGTAGGAGAGATCCGGGATAAGGAAACAGCTGAAATCGCTATACAATCCTCTCTCACGGGACATCTCGTCTTTTCTACCCTTCATACAAACGATGCAGCCAGCACTGTTACCCGTCTCATAGATATGGAGATTGAACCATTTTTAGTATCTTCTTCTGTAATAGCCATCATCGCCCAGAGGCTGATCAGAATCCTATGCCCTGATTGTAAAGAATCTTACATACCTGACGATGAATCTCTTGCAAGTATCGGCATTGATAAGACAATGTTGAAGAAAGGCAAAATCTACAGGGGCAAAGGATGTTCTTCCTGTATGAACACCGGTTACCGCGGACGAACTGCCATCTTTGAAATGATGATTTTCAACGATGATCTGAAAAAATTGATCCTGAAGACATCGGATGCGAATCAGATAAGAGAAGCGGCAATTAAATCTGGAATGTCTACCTTAATGCAGGACGGTGCGCGTAAAGTTATTGAAGGAGTTACGAGTATCGAAGAAGTTTACAGGGTTACGGGAATGTAATCCTTATCCTAACCCGAACAAGCCGGAACCAAACAAGATATATTTTTACCACGAAAACACGAAAGTACGAAAACACGAAAAAGAAAATTTAATTTCGCACTTT
>JAGGSD010000010.1 GCA_021159265.1 Syntrophobacterales bacterium
AAAATTTGAGCCTGACGCAGAAATTGGGCAAAAGGGAACGTTATGCAAAGATCTCAGAATCTGTTTATACTTGTGCATATATCTCACAAGGAATACTTATCATTGGATAGATTTCTTATAGTATTTAATGAAATTCGTGTCAAGACAGGCGAGCGATTTTCTCTTTGATCATAAATCTTTTCATGTCAGAAACAAAAAGCGCTGGGAAACAATGGCAGATATTTCAGTTAAAGCAGGAAAAAATGTTTATAAGATAATCAGAGAAGGCGGGTTTAATTTTGACCAGGTTACCACATATGTTGGGCCTGCCGTCGGACCAAGATGGCTGGTGGCAAGTGGCTTTGATATGACATTATTTCAAAGTGGGACACTCGGCAGACGCCGGCCTGTGCTGCTTGCCGGTTCCTCTGCCGGGGCTTTGCGATTTGCGGCCTGGTTGCAGCCTGAAGCCACAGAAAGCTACCGCAGACTCATGGAAGGTTACATTTCAATGTCATTCAATAGAATGGATACACCGGAAACCATTCTGGAAGCAATACACAGAGTAGTCAACAATTATATTGATGATGATGCCATTCCATTTGCATTGGCGAACAGCAACTTTCGCCTGGCTATAACAACGTCGAGAGCAAAGGGCCTTGCGTCTTCGGAAGTGGAATGGATACAAAGACTGGGTCTTGGTTTCAGCTTCTTGTATAACGCGGCGAACAGCTCGTGGCTCCACCACTTTTTCCAGAGAGTTGTATTTTATAACAGTCCTTTTCCTCCGCAATTCTGTCTCAAGAAAAATTTCAGAGGGAAAGCCATTAAGCTGAATGAAGCAAATTTTAAGCATGCTCTTCTGGCTTCTTCAGCAATTCCACTGGTCGTTGCCGGCGTGAAGAATATATATGGGGCTCCGAATGGGACCTACCGGGATGGTGGACTTATGGATTATCACCTGAATCAACAGTATGCGGAAAAAAAGGAAGATGTTATTCTGCTTTTTCATCATCAGGAAAGGATTATCCCAGGCTGGCTGGATAAGAAGTTACAGTATAAAAAACCACAGCCTGAAACCCTCGAAAACGTTTTAATGGTTTGCCCGACGGAAAAGTTTATCCAGAAATTACCCGGTGGCAAGATACCGGATCGTGAAGATTTTAAAACATTCGCCGACAATCCTTCAACACGAATAACAAACTGGTGGCATGCGGTCGAATTATCGGAGACACTGGGTGAACAATTTCTCGAATTGATAGAAAGTAAGAAAATTCGTGATGTCGTAGAAGAGATATAGAATGCCGGTAGACTAAATGAAAAAGAACTTGCGCTAATTTGTCATTTCGAACGAATGTGGCAAGATATGTGCAGCCTCAGATTTGATAATATCGATGATAGTATCACAACAATATCTTCACAACACCTACTGATAAGTTCCACATGGAATCTTGATAAGAAATTGTAAACGGGTATTATGTCGCAATATTGATGATAATGGAGCATGGGTAAAGATACCGGAATAGTCTCCAATATCAACTTATCATGACAAATCAACCTGACAATCAATGGTTGTGCAAGTAAATGAAAAATGAATTTTTTGGAATCATTAGTCGCGGAGTGGTATGAATTTCGTGGATATTTTGTCCGATCAAATATCCGAACTCGAAAGAGGAAAAAAGGTGGTTGGGATGTTGAACTTGACGTATTAGCTTATTCACCACCAGATCAGCGTCTTATTCATATCGAGACTTCAAGTGACGCAAGTTCATGGAATAAAAGGAAAGGAAGATTTCTGAAAAAGAAATTTGTTCTAGATAAGAGTGAATATGAATCATTGATTGGAGCAAAAACAAAAAGCATCCAAAAGATCGCGATTGTTGGTTGGAATAAATCAACGAAAGCAAATTTAAACTGGGGACAAGATATTACGGTGCAGTTTATTCCTGATCTTATACAAGAAATTACGAACGAAATTAGAAAAATTGATCCCTTGAAAGAAGCGGTTCCTGAAGGATTCCCGTTACTGCGGGCAATGCAAATGGTGCTTGCATTTCAAACATGATGAGTGCACAACAAATAAAGGATTAGTCCCGAGTCGAGGAACGAGAGCTCGGAACTAATCCATTGAACAACTAAATTCATCAACATGTTGGGCAGTTTTATCTTCAGATTTATCCAATCTCGAATGTGTCAAAATCCATTGAGGATTACGATGAGTTTTGTAATTTTTTACGCGATTTCAGAAGTTGTTTGAATGTAAACCATTTTTTAATAACAGGCATCGCATTCCGAATATTGTCCAGATTTTCTTCTGCCGCCTTTTCGCCTTCCCCGATCAGATCAATGGCATGAGAAAAATCAGTCCATTGTAGATCCCCTACTTTGGGACGGATGACAATGTCTGCATCCTTCAATTCATAGTCCTCTAATTGGCGTGCCATGATCTCGGTCGCTCTGTCATTTACATCTTTTGAAGTACGGAATTCCTCCTCTGCGCAAATATCCTGATCTACTGCAACGGCAATCACCATATCGGCTCCTTCTTTTCTGGCCACGCTGCTTGGAACCAGACCAAAAATACCACCATCCGCCAGAATCATCCCTCCTTCTTTCAGGGGTTCAACGGCGCCGGGCACGGCACAGCTTGCCATTACGGCCTGCCTGAGAGGCCCTTCAGAAAAGATAACCTGTTTGCCTTTTACCAGATCCGTGGCCACCGTTCGAAACGGAATGCGTGTCTCCTCAATTTGAATATCGGGAATGAAATAATCGATCATGGTCTGGAAATCATCACTGGAGAGGATGCCCGGCCTGAACATGGTTTGGGCGAGGTAAAAACTGTTTTTCAAAAAGATTTCAATTTTTTGTGCGAGTCCATGATTTTCCTTCGAGTGACTGGCTTCAACCGCCCGTATGGCCGAGGATTGAAATTCGGGACTGTTCAGGTAATCATTCGCTTTCTCTATCAATTCGTCAAGTGATAAACCACCGGCATACGCCCCCCCTATCAAGGCCCCTGCGCTTGTCCCCACGATTATATCAATGGGAATTGCTTCCCGTTCAAAAACTCTCAATACGCCGATATGGGCAAGCCCGCGGGCACCGCCACCCCCAAGGGCCAGGCCGATTCGTTTATTCATCCATTTCATCTAATGAGATACCTTTCCCGGACAAGTCGCAAGGACTGAGCAATGAGAACCGAGAACTAAAGGCTAAAGGGTTTCCTTAATCCTTTGTCCTTGTGCCTTGTACCTCGTACCTTGTACCTTTTCACTGCTGTTGAGAACAAAAACTACACGTTAAAGCTTAAATTTCTTCTTAAAATACGTGTCCTTGACATTTTTTGCTTTTTCTGTCGCCCATTTCTCAAGGCCCATTTTCATAATAAGGCACAGATTGAAAACTTTTGTGTTGTGAGGAACCTTCGATGCCATATCTGCATAAGGATGAAGATAATCACACGGGAACTCCGGGCAATTTGAACAGAAGTCAATTCCCTTCTCTGTGGTGCATCTGTATACATTGCAAGGTTCAGTCATATTTAGAAAACGTATTATCCCATTTTCATTCCGGCACCCTTTACATTGAGCTTTTTCGGCAGGTATCTTCAAATTTTCAGCAATCTTTTTCCTGAGCTTCTCGCTCGAAGATGCCAGATACATGGGACAGTTAAAGCAATCCAGGCCACACGGTGCTGTCATATTTCTGTAATCCACAATATCTCCCCTTTCTTTTTTCTCCCTGACCCGGCAAAGCAGGAACGAAATAAGATGGATTTATCACAAAAGCACAAAAAATCATTTAATCACAATAATACGGTTCCTGTGTAATTTGTCAATCAGCAAATGTCAATTCCCATTGGAAAATATTATAGAGTAAATGTATCCCGTTTCGTAGCCGCTCACAGGTTCATGGTTCAGCGTTAAAGACAAAGGCAGCATTAAAGACCTGAAGTCCTCGTCAAAAATGCTCATTTTCGCA
>JAGGSD010000059.1 GCA_021159265.1 Syntrophobacterales bacterium
CCGCTATTTCAAGTAGTTATGTCCCCCTCCCCTTTATCCCCTCCCACCAGGGGAGGGGAAATCCGACTTTTTACGAAACTGTCAAACTTTTTACAATAAAGTTAATGCCACTTCCGTGGTGTTGATGTTTTGAACATTTGAGTATTAGAAATTCGGATTTGTTTCGCATTTAGTGCTTCGTATTTCGAATTTTCAGTTTATCAGGGTTATGTTAAATACATGTTGATATCAATTAATAGTGAAAACCCCCAGACGCGGTTAATACGAAGGGCTGTTGAAATACTTGAAGATGGGGGAATTATTATTTATCCTACCGATACAGCCTATGGAATGGGATGTGATCTATTTAACAAGCGAGCCATTGAAAAGATTTATGAAATCAAACATAGGAGCAGGAAACAACCCTTTAGCTTCGTATGTGCTAATCTTAAAGATATAAGCAGCTATGCCTCTGTGTCGAATTATGCCTATAAAATAATGAAACGAATGTTACCGGGACCTTATACATTCATACTTGGAGCATCCAGACTTGTGCCGAAGATTTTACTGCCAAAAAGAAAAGAAGTAGGTATAAGAATTCCGGATAACAGAATTTGTCTTGCTCTTGTAAGCGAGTTTGATCGTCCTATTATCAGTACTACTGTGATAACACAGCAGGATGGGATATTGACTGATCCATACGATATGGAGACAATATTCAAGCATTGTGTAGATTTGGTTATTGACGGCGGCATTGTGGGTTCAGAATTGTCAAGTATTATAAATCTCATTGATGACACACCCATAGTTGTTCGAACCGGAAAGGGCAATGTAAGCAGTTTTCTCTGAGTCTTTTGACACAATGAAACATGTTGTGAAAACATTGCTGGCCCTTGATAACTTTGCAGCTTTGCCGCATTAGAATAATAGTAACTACTCCGGTTCACAGTTCAGTGGTTCAAGGTTCAACAGTTGAATGAAGAGAAACGGGTAATATCTCAATAAACACGGGTAGGGGTGACTTTAGTCGCCCCTGTCGGGAGGTTAAAACCTCCCCTCCCCTCATTTATTGGAACTCTTTTAACCGTGAACGGTTCGACGGCTCGACTGAGCTCGCCGAAGACTGTGAACCTTGAACCTGTCAACCTGAATAGTTACGAATAATAAGGAAAAAATATGATAAAAAAAATGCTCATCAATACAATTGATGAAGAAGAAAGCCGTATGGCTATTATTGAAGACGGTAAACTATCGGAATTCAATATTCAGATGTCAGTGAGAGAACCAACAATTGGCAACATTTATAAGGGAATCATTCAAAAGGTTGTGCCGGGGCTTCATGCGGCTTTTGTGGATTATGGTGAAAAAAAGAACGGGTTTCTTCCACTTAATGATGTTAGCTCTGAATATTTCACGAGGAAAGAAGATGGTCAAAATACTGGCAGAGTCAATGAAAGACCAATGCTCAACATTGGCCAGGAAGTGCTTGTGCAGGTGGTGAGAGAGGAGAAAAACCAGAAGGGCGCCATGTTAACTACATATATATCCCTGCCAGGACGATATATGGTCCTTATGCCAAACAAAAACAGTAGCGGCATATCTCGAAAAATAGAAAATGAAGCAAACCGGAAAAGACTAAAAGAGCTAATGGATGATATAACTCAAAAAGAACAAGTGGGTTTTATTGTCCGAACGGCGGGCATGAACAGGACAAAACACGAACTTCTCAGGGACTACCAAACACTGTTGAGATTGTGGAAGGACATTAATAAGAAAACTGAAAAAGCTGTGGCGCCTGTCATGGTTTACCAGGAGGGCGATTTTGCCGTTCGTTCACTGAGGGATTATTATACTTCGGATATTGGCGAAATACTTGTTGATAACTTTGACACATATAGAAAGATGAGGACCTATTTTCGGACTGTATCACCGAGGCATGTGAAGGTGATCAAGCAATACATGGAAGACACTCCCATTTATGACAAATATCAGATCGAAGATCAGATCAAAGCGATATACCAGGAACGGGTAAATTTGAAATCCGGGGGTTCTCTTATAATAACACCTACAGAAGCGATGATAACCATCGATGTTAATTCAGGGCGTGCTTCGAATAAAAAGGACGCTGAAGAAACGGCCTTTAGGACAAATCTTGAAGCAGCCAGGGAAATAGCGAGGCAACTTCGCTTGCGGGATCTTGGAGGCCTGATCGTAATCGATTTTATTGATATGAAGGATACGAAACATAACACAGCGATAGAGCGGGAATTTAAAAAGAGTTTACACGTTGACAGGGCACGCATACAACTTGCAAAAATATCCAAGTTTGGTATTCTTGAACTTTCTCGCCAGAAGAAACAATCGACAATTCGGGAGATCAGCTATACTGTCTGCCCGCATTGTAAGGGGACAGGATCAAGGCCATCCTTAGAATATATAGCGCTGAGTGTCTATAGAAAAATCAAATCCGAAGCGGTTAAGGGAGTTTATTCCACAATCAACGTTACACTTCCCCATGAAGTTAGCGATTATTTATCGAACCAAAAGAGAAGTGAAATAAGCAAGGTGGAAAATCAGTTTGATATATCCATACATATTTCCGGGGATATAAATATGTTATGGGGCGAAAGCCGTTTGGAAGTGGTGAAAAAAGAGGTTGATGATGAAACTTCATCTGAAAGGGAAGAGAAACTAACGAAAAAAACCGATGCGTTGGATGAGGAAGAAGTGAAATCTCAGAAGACAAAGCCGGCAAGGGGAAAAAGAAATTACAGGAAGCAGAAACCAGTGTTGCCGGCTCTTCCGGATAAAGTGGGAACTGAATCCGCCACTTTGTCAGATAAAAAAATAGAGGAAAGATTGGACGCAGCGCCATTAAAAACCGGCGAATCTGATGCGGATACGCATGAATCAGAGACAGCCAGGGAGAACACTAAAAAGAAAATCAATTTTTTTAACTTTTTTAGAAAATAGTGGCGGGGTCTGGTTTCCACCATAGTAGGGACCAGACCCATATACGACAGGGATATCGGTTCCTATTTGGACCCTCCCAATTCTTTAGAACGGATTGTTGCCACTTCCACTGCGGACATCAGTGTTCCTCGCAGCCTGCCGTCTTCGAGAGCCTTTACACCCGCAATCGTGGTGCCACCTGCGGATGTAACCATATCCTTTAACTGGGCGGGGTGTTTATCTCCCTTCAGGCATAGTCTGGCTGCACCGACGACAGTTTGTGCGGCCAACCTTAAGGCAGTGTTTCTCGTTAGGCCCATCTTTACACCGGCATCTGAGAGAGCTTCTATGATAATGAACACATAAGCAGGGCCGCTTCCACTGAGACCTGTTACAGCATCCATTAACTCTTCTTTAACTATAACTGTAATTCCGATTGAATCAAAGATCTGACGAACCAGCTCCAGATCATCATCGGTGGCTTTATCACCAGCGGCAAGCGCTGTGGCTCCCTCAGAGATGAGGGCGGGTATGTTTGGCATCGCCCTGATTACATGGATTCCTTTTTTCAGATATCCTTCTATTACTTTAGTGGAGATACCCGCGGCGATGGATACTATAAGTTTGGTTTTATCGACACTATCCGTTATTTCTTCCAGAACTTTTTCTATATTCTGAGGTTTAACAGCTAGAATGACAATGTCTGCATATTGCGCCGCTTCCGTGTTGTTTCTCATTGTACGAACCTGATATTTTTTCTTTAAATAAATAAGTCTTTCCTCAGCGGAATCCGATATTACTAAGGTTTCGATAGAAACAAGATTACTGGAAATGACACCGCTGGCAATAACCTCACCCATGTTGCCCCCACCGATAATGCTTACTCTTTTACCCTTTAACATTTTATTTCCTCCTCCCTGTTGAACGACAACCAGCGCTCAGGAAACAACAACTTTGAACCTTGAGCCTTGAACCTTGATAACATATATACCTTGACTTTTAACCTTGCAATAA
>JAGGSD010000139.1 GCA_021159265.1 Syntrophobacterales bacterium
TCAATGTATTCCTGTGGTTAAATTTTTCGTCTTCCTTGAACTTGAACGAAATTAAGCATTTTGCAAAGGTCTCTACTTGTATTTATTAGATTGCTTCGTCGCTATGCTCCTCGCAATGACCCAGTGGATGACTTTTTACGAGATTGTCAAGGGTGGCATTTATCTAAAGTGGAAAAGGGAACCGCTGGATGTTTCTTTAAGGATTGTGTCCGAAATATTCAAACGTTCAGAGAGATTTTCCAGTACTAACTTTTCCAAGAAATCGGTATCGCGACCGGCTGCTTTCAGATCCTTGTCTATCCGGGAAGCGATGGCTTTCCGGAGATTAGTCCGCAGTCCTTTCAGCTTATTCTGGAAGACATTCTGAAGCCTCGAACCGAGGGTGTTCGTGAGAGAAGAGGAAAGAGTCAGGGATGGCTGGTTGAGAGTTCCGCCGATGGAAATAATGACATCAAAGGTTTCTATATTTTTAAAGATGCTCCTCAGGATAGATGCTTCGGGTCCTACAGTGACTTCCGGGTTCTGGATGATCATAGCCACCCGGCCTTCAAGTTTTTCTCCTATAGAGCGGATGTTAGAGTTTATATTTAAGTGTGCCGAGGTCAGTTCAAGGGGTGATTTATCAGAAATTGCAAGATGCTCCGGTTGCAACCGGAGCCCATTAATGGTTAAATTTATAACATCATTTGCTGGTGTCATTCGGTGATCCAGTGTTCCGGAGAGAGTGATCTTTTCAGCTTTTCCACCCGCAAGGGAACCTTTTAAATCAAAGAAAGTCGGCCTCCCGTAGATGGCAGGTTGTGTGGTCAGGCCTTCAAGGTTTCCTGAGAGTCTTGATAAAATAAGCTTCCCCTGTTCCGCCTGTAAATCCGGTCTGGCTGAGAATACTGCTTTCTCAATAAGAAAGTCAGGATAACCCCGGGTAACAGGAAAGCGGACATCTACACCTTTCATACGCGGCACGGTGCGCGGTTTTTCCTTTTTACCCTTGGCTCTTCCCGCGGGTATGAGGTCATTAATTTTCCGATACCAGGTAATTGCACTATCCACTTTCCTGGCAATTTTTTTTCCTACAAGTACACACACAAGATCTTCAGGTGACAGGACTTTTATATCCAGCTTTGCCATTACGGCCTTAATATCCCGATCATTTAGTTGCTCCAGTTTTTTCCGGGATAGAGATGCCTTCAGATTGCCCAGTTCGATTTGAAAATCTCTTTGGGCTGCGGCAAGGCTGTTCTTAGCGTTGCCTATCCTTTGCTTTACTGTCGCGATCTTTTTAAGATAAGCCGGCAGTGTGATTATATCATCAGGACGTTGATCTATGAGATTTTGCAGGGATTTTAAATCGTTTTCAAGGGATTCCTTTGATGGCAGATCCCTCAATCGTTTTTCCCATAATTTCCTGGTTGTTAAAACTTTTTTACGGTAGCCGGTAATGAAATCGGAAGACTGTAGATGAACATTTTCTAAAAGACTTTCCGGTAAGCGTTTTTTCAGGTTGGAGAATGCGGCAAAGTTCGGTAGTACACATTTTTCCAAACGGTTTCTGACCGGGATACTTAGATCAAGAGGTTTTTTTGCAGTCTTTAGTTTTTTCCGGAGACGGTCAGGCAGTGCCCCGGAGGTTTTGCGAACTGTATTGAAGGCAAGATCTTTTACCTCCATTTTTTCTATAACGACCTTCTTTTTCAGCAAAGGTCCCGCTGCCATATCGAAGGACAGTGTGCCCGCCTCTACGGTATTTCGCATGGGCTGCTCAGGATTTGTCACTTCAAGATTTTGGATTGTAACGCGAAGGTCGAAGATTCTGGATGAAAGATCACCAATATTTACACGCGCCCCCGTCAGAAGACTGGCCTGTTTTTCCAATGATCTCTTTATAATATTGTCTAAAAATAAGAGATTGAATGCTGTGATGAGTCCCACAATGATAACAAAGGCGATGAGTCCCCACCATCGAATCATCTTCATTGCTTTACTCCTTCAGTTTGCTGTAGCGCGTATACCATTTGTAAAGGGATGACGCCCTTAAAATCTGGGTAATCTTCCAATTGTTAAATCTCTCCATGAAAATTTCACGGTATTTAACTATCATAAACATTCCTCCCCTGTAGACAGGGTAGAAAATGAGGAGGGAAAAAATCAGACTTCCCATTAGGACACTATTGTTGAAATGGGTATAAGGAATCAGAGGCATATTATATAAAGCAGTCCACAGGTCCCCAAGGATTCCCATCTGTGTGAGCACAAAAAGACCAAGTTGGTGAAATATCGGATCCAGCGGAAAAGCCAATACGGTAAACACAGCCCACGAGAGTATGGCAGCACTTATATTAACGCGTAAAAAAAGAATAACCAGAAGAACGAGCAAATTGTGGGGATTTGTAAGCGGGGTGAGCCCCAGGATCATTCCCAGGCTGAAACCGAGGGAAATCTGGCGCGGGTCCGTATCGGAGTTTATAACCCTGATAAGCTTGACAATATATCTCACCATCGCGAGACCTCCGTTCGAAGGTTGAATGTATTATAACGAACACACATTAATATAAATACATTCATAAATATACGAAGTCAATCAATATTAAGTGAGGGTTTGATCATGAATGTCCTTTTTCTGCTCCTCGCAACTGTCCACAGGCGGCGAGAATGTCCCGTCCTTTACTTTTTCGAATAACGGCTGTGTATTTGTGCTTGATGAGGATTTTCCGAAAGGCGTCGATTCGTTCATCAGACGGTGTTCCAAATTGAGATTCGGGAAATTCGTTGAAAGGAATAAGGTTGAATTTGCAGAGAACTCCTCTTACAAGTCGCACTAGATTTTCAGCATCTTCAGGTGAATCGTTCACTCCTTCAATAAGAATATATTCAAAGGTAATTCGTCTTCGTCTTGGCATAGGATATGCCCTGCACGCATCGATAAGTTTCTCGATGGGGTACATCCTGTTAATGGGCATAAGGTAACTTCTGGTTTTGTTATCTGAGGCATTCAGTGATACTGCAAGATTCACGGCTGTGTCCCTCCCAAGTTGTTCTATCATAGGAACAATTCCACATGTGGAAACGGTAATCTTTCTTTTTGAAAACCCCAAGCCTGAGTCGGTGGTGATGATATTAATTGCTTTAATGGTGTTTTTATAATTAGCCAGTGGTTCCCCCATTCCCATCATTACGATATTTTTGATATTGTTTCCTTCGGGCATTCTGAATCGTGAAATCGTAATCTGATCGACGATTTCTGAAGCAAGAAGATTCCTTTTAAAACCGTACCTTCCGGTGAGGCAAAACTTGCATCCCATCTGGCATCCTGCCTGAGTCGATATGCACAACGTCCAGTGATTCTTTTCACGGATAAGGACGCTTTCGATAAAGTTGCCATCTTCCAGTTTAAAAAGGATTTTTTTTGTGCCGTCTGAGGATTCATGCACTTTTTCAATTGTAAGGGAACTGATTCTGGCGAGTGTGCTGATTTTACTTTTAAAGTCTTTTGACAGGTTCGTCATCTCATCAAAAGATACAGCTCCGAATTGATACAGCCATTTTATGATCTGACGCGCTCTGTACTTTTCCTTCCCGAGACTGGATATAACGACTTCAATTTCGTCGAGGGTCATATTTTTTAGATCGGGTATGTCCTTATGAGCGTCGATATAGTCTTCTTTCAGTTGCATTGATAAAATCTTCTCATTTATTTAGGCTAAAGGCTAAGTGACAAGTGTCACGACATAGGTTACCCATCGCTCAGGGTAACCTATGGCATGTAACACTTATCTTTTAACTTTTCTGCCTGAGTTTTTTAATCTCAAATTTCCGACTTGACCGGGAATCATCATTACAAAAGAAGATAGATTAATGATTGATGCACTTGTAAAAAGCTCCGCTATGCCGTTTTACGGCATTATAATCGAAAGTAACTTTTACAAAGCATGTT
>JAGGSD010000193.1 GCA_021159265.1 Syntrophobacterales bacterium
GAACGCTCAGTCGAACGTGCTTCGTATTTCGAATTTCCAGTTTATCTGGGTTAGGAGTTTGGAGGTAAAAAAGTAAAGTAAAAGGCAGTTTCTGCCGATGTACAGTAAAGGAAAATAACCTGAAAAAGGCAAACCACACCGAAAGGGTGAGACGCAAAGCCACTGGCCTAAGACCTGAAGAATCAGGAGATGGCAGCAGGGTTGCCAGGCGAAAGCAGCATCTCCAGCGCTGAATTTCGCTCGGCCGGCAAAATTCAATAGTAAGGAGATGTTGTCATGTTAATGACGCTCTCACAAAAAAAGGATGCAGGAAAGAGTTTTTCCTTTCTTTTCATGTTGTTCTTTACAGTCTTTGTATCAGTTTTTTTCATCTCTTCGTTCTCCGTCCCGAATGCTCAAGCCGCGGAAGTAACTCTTGCATGGGATCAAAATCCTGAGCCGGATGTTATTGGTTACAAAATATACTATGGCCAATCAAGCGGGAATTATTCGACTACTATCGATGTCGGTAATTATACAAGTTGTGTTATTTCAGGCCTTGACATAGATGAAACCTATTATTTTGTCGCAACCGCATATACTTCCGATGACGAAAGTGGTTATTCAGATGAAATAAGCTATACTGTTCCAGGAGGAAACAATCCGCCAACGGCCAATGCTGGTCCTGACCAGGTAGTGGATGAAGGCATCATTGTCACTCTTGACGGTTCCAATTCATCCGATCCGGATGACGGAATTGCGTCCTACCAGTGGATCCAGACAGGAGGGACTGCTGTAACACTTTCCAGTTTTACGGCGGTCTGTCCGACATTTACAACACCTGATGTCGAACAGGACGGGACAGCTCTCACATTTCAGCTCACAGTTACCGATAATCACGGTTTACAATCGTCAGATACCTGCATCGTAAATGTTACCTGGGATAATGAACCCCCTGTTGCGAATGCAGGCGCTGATCAGACGGTAACCGAAGGTTTGACCGTAATCCTTGATGGTTCAAGCTCGTCCGATCCGGATGACGGAATTGCATTATATGAGTGGACACAAACAGCAGGGCCTTCGGTGACGCTGTCTGATCCGACATCTGCCCAGCCGACCTTTGTTACGGTACCGGTCGGCCTCGAAGGAACAACGTTGACTTTTCAACTTACTGTCAAAGATAAAGGCGGACTCGAATCAGATGATACGGTATCTATAAAAATCAATGACAACGGCATAACGGATTTCCCGGATAATATCCTTACCACGATTACATCCACAGGCGAACCTGTTGGTCTAACAGCAAATAGCGGTGGGAATTATGTTAGTCTGTATATTGTTGATTCAACCGCCGTACCGGAGAATTCGAATAAGCCGGCAAATATACAATATGGCTTAGTTGATATGAAGATAAGGGTCCATACTCCTGGTGCCACGGCCAGAATTACGTATTGCCTGCCTGCACCTGTGCCGCCCGGATATAAGCTTTATCATTACAACCGTTCAACCAAAAGATGGACTGACTACAGCAACTTTACGGAACTTAACGCCGAGAGAACCGAGGTTCAAATTACGCTGGTTGATGGCGGCGCAGGCGATGATGATGGCATTGCTGATGGAATTATATCTGATCCCTTTGCCATCGGTAACGCACCTTCGTCGCCGGTTCCATCTGCAGGTGAAGATTCAGGCGGAGGCGGAGGCGGTTGCTTTATTGCCACCGCAGCTTATGGAAGTTATATTGAACCTGATGTAATGGTTTTGAGGGAATTCCGGGACAAATATCTCCTCTCAAACGATTTCGGCAAGGCTTTTGTCAGGTTCTATTACAGGACATCCCCCCCAATAGCCGATTACATTGCAAAACATGAAACACTGAGAACACTGACCAGATGGGCCCTCACACCTCTGATCTATTCTGTAAAGTGTCTGAGTAAATGAGGAACAAGGATCAAGGTTCAAGGAACAAGCTAAAAGCAATTTTAAATTTTGAAGTCTCGATTTTAAGTAGGACCCGTTCCCCAAACGGGCCGATAAAGATCACCGTCACTATTTATTTTTATCCTTGCACCTTGCACCTTTGTCCTCGTCCTTTAGTATTTTTTTCGTCTTGTTTTTATCGAAAATGTATGCAATAACGTACAAGTGTGCGCCTATGTGTTAAATCAGGCGAAAGGTCTTGCAACCGTTGCAACTTAGAACATCCTTCAATCTGCCATTGCAGGCAAAGCCATACACCAATCCAATGCATCTTCTTTTTATAGCTAAGTGATATTAGCGAGTTGTCCTTTTGGCATGAGAATTGCTTTTGTATCGTATCGCCACAACAATTCAAAATTCAATACAGAAATTTAATGACTTTCCCCATAAAGACCGACGCAAAAAGATTTTATATCCTTTTTATTTTGAGCCTTGCGGCTTTTATAGCTTTCTTTTTCGTTTTCTTGTTTACCATCCAGGCCGCGCATGCCGCGGAAATAACCCTGGCGTGGGACCAGAATCTCGAATCGAATATTGCCGGTTACAAAGTGTACTATGGTTCAGAAAGCGGAGCTTATTCAAATATTATCGATGTCGGCAGTTATACAAGCTGCACTATTTCAGGTCTTGAAGAGGGGAAAACATATTTCATAGTTGCAACGGCATACGATACTTCAGGCAGTGAAAGCGCCTATTCGGGTGAAATTACCTATACCGTTCCGGCAAATAGCACTGTGAATGATAGTAGCGGCAGTGATGGCGGTGGAGGGGGTGGTGGTTGCTTCATTGCAACTGCCGCTTATGGCAGCTACATAGAGCCTGATGTAATGGTATTGAGGGAATTCCGGGATAAATATCTTCTCACAAATCCTGTTGGAAGGGCTTTTGTCAGGTTTTATTATGCTACATCCCCTCCTATTGCCCGCTATATCGCAAAACATGAATCATTGCGGGTGATTACACGATGGGCCCTCACACCGCTGGTCTATGGTGTAAAAAAAGGAGCAAGGTACAAGGTGAAAGGATAAAAAACAATTTTGAATTTTGAATTCTTAATTTTTAATTAAGGAACAAGGTGGGTGGCATGGACGGTTCGACTGAGTTCACCGAAGGCTGAGCTCACGCCGAAGGCTCACCGAAGACAAACCATGTGCTGAACTTGTTTCAGTATCGTTTGTCCGTGGATGTTTAATTTTGAATTTAAAAGAAGATACAAGGTTAAAGATTGTAGGGGCCGATGCCCTCATCGGCCCGCCGTTCGACAGGCACATCCTGAGTCCTTCGACTACGCTCAGGACAGGTTTGTCGAAGAGTAGATCCTGAGCCAAGTCGAGGGACTCACGGTGAAGTTAGCCCGTTCGGGGAACGGGTCCTACTTTTTCCTGGATTTCCAGAACAAGAAAATTCCCAAAGCAACAATAGCAGCGCCAAGGAGCAGAAGCGTGCTCGGTTCGGGCACAACGATACCGTCACCGGCAATCGCCGGAGATAGTGGAATTGTCAGGATTATTGTTGCTATTGAAAGGATCTTTTTCATTGTTTTTCGTCACCAGCAAGTAAAGGGACAAGGATAAAGGTTCAAGGTAAAAGGTAAAAGGAACAAGGTAAAAAACAAAAGGAGCAAAGACAAGCCAACTTTGATGCATTCGTAAAAAGTCCACGTAGTGTCATTCTCAGGAGCGGAGCAACGAAGAATCTCAATAATATCAGATTCTTCGCTATCGCTCAGAATGACAAAAGAGTGTTTCTGTGACTTTTTACAGACGCATCAATTTTGAATTAACAGTAAAGACTAATGACAAATTAAAACGCCCACCGGATATTTCCGGTAGGCGCTGTCCATAAACCCAATCAACTCAACCCAACAAACCCAAGTAACCCAAGTAACTCAACAAACCCAAGTAACCCAAGCAACCCAAGTAACCCAAGCAACCCCTTTAACTCTTTCTCCTCGCAAGTCCCAGTCC
>JAGGSD010000023.1 GCA_021159265.1 Syntrophobacterales bacterium
GAGAGGGTAGGGGTGAGGGTGAGAACACCGCTATTTCAAGTAGTTATGTCCCCCTTCCCTAACCCGGATAAGCCGGAAGGGTCCAAGGTTCAAAGGTTGGCAGTTCTCTAACCGTGAACCGTAAACCCCTGGCCCAGACTTGGCTTCCCGGTCCCATTGCGTAGAAACTCCGGGCGCAACATTCAGTGCGATTGTGCGGGGATGCGCATCAAGTCGCGCCAGGGCAGGCTTAAATCTGTCAACCCGAGTAGTTACATTACCTATACGTTCTAAAGGATCTAGAAAGAAAGCAGGGAGAATACCCATATTGTCATTGCGAGCGAAGCGAAGCAATCTCATAACGTATTGATAACTCATAAGATTGCCACGGAGCTTTGTGCCTCGCAATGACCAGAATTGCGGTTTTGCAAAGGTCTCGTAGAAAGAAAGCATAGAGAGTGCCATCATGCCCCGTGAAACAACTTTTGACAGCCTGTCTTATCTTGGCAAAGATTTAATAATTGCCGCTTTGGAGAATCCCTATGAATGTCCCATGATAATTGACACAGACGGTAATATTCGCTTTATGAGTCGATTCAGTCCCAGACTTCTCGGCATTACCCCCTCTGAGGTGTTGGGGAAGCCCCTTAATGAAGTCATTGAAAACAGCCACTTGCATGAAGTCCTTAAAACCGGGAAAGCAAGAATTGGTGAATCTATATATATTAGCGGCAAACAACAAATTATCGCGAATATTCCCCTCAAAGATCTGGATGGGAATGTCATAGGAGCCTTGGGCAAGGGCATGTTCAACGAGGCTTCTAAGATTAAAAAGCTTCTTCACGAAATAGAGATACTCAAAACCCAATTAGGGTTTTACCGGAGTGATGTAAAAAACTATGATTTTCTTGTTGGTAAATCAGCGCCAATAATGGAAGTCCGAAAAAGCGCTATTCAGGCATCCACAAGTGACGCTCCTGTGCTGATTACCGGTGAAACGGGGACTGGCAAGGAAGTTGTAGCCCATTACATCCACAATAACAGTCGGCGTGCCGATCATCCTTTTATAAGGATCAATTGCGCAGCGATTCCGGGTGAACTGTTCGAAAGCGAACTGTTTGGTTACGAAAAAGGGTCATTCACCGGCGCATCTTCCCATGGCAAGAAGGGCAAATTTGAACTTGCGCAGGGTGGCACTGTATTGTTGGATGAGATTGGCGAACTGCCGCCAAATATGCAGGCAAAACTTTTGCGTGTTCTCCAGGATTACGAGATTGATCGAGTGGGTGGAACAAAATCGGTTAAACTTAATTTTCGACTTATTTCGTCAACGAACAGAAATCTTCAAGATTTGGTTGAAAAGAATTCCTTCCGGAAAGATCTTTTTTACCGGATTAATATTTTTCATATTAAGACTCCGAATCTTCAGGATATTCCGGAAGATATTCCCAGAATAAGTTCTTACCTGATGTCCTGTTTAAAGGAAGAAATTATCAGGGGGCCAAACCGCATTTCAAATGACGCCATGAAAGCGCTTAAACAGCATAACTGGCCGGGCAATGTCAGGGAATTAAGAAATGTTTTGGAACGTGCTGTAATTACAGCGAAAGGCAGCGAAATCACTTCGGAAGATTTACCGGGGCATATCAAAAAACACAAGAAGAAGAAAAATATCAGCGCAAACAATAACGGCAGTTCTTCTTTACGCAACATATTAGATGCTGCCGAGAGAAATGCCATAATAGAAGCTCTTCAATCGGCTAAAGGTAATAAGGTGAAAGCTTCAAAAATACTTAACATTCACAGAACGGGTCTCTATCAAAAAATCAAGAAACACCAAATCACTGTATAGGATAATATACATGTAGAAACTCTTAAGCAACTCCGCGTATTTTGTAATAATATCAGAGAGCTATGCCCCGCATCAATTTGTTTGTAGATATGTATCTACACTTTTCTCGCCGGTATCAAAAGAAACACAACTTTTTTCTTCAAGCGAAAATCGAAAATAGTTATAATATTCAGCAAGATAGTTGCTATTAGAAATATTTGGCCTGCTAATTGCTAAAACAATCTATTGTAACCGGTTGTTTCCCGATCCGGACAAACCGGAAGAGCTAAAAGTTCAAAGGCGGGTGGCATGGACTGTCCGACTGGGCTTGCCGAAGGCAACCTTGTTTGTCCGTGCGTAACTACTGAATCTTAATTCCTTGTCTTTAGACTTGGACCTTTCGCCTTGGCGGCTTTGCCGCATCAGGGATCAGGCAAATAAAAAATAGAGTGATCAAAAGAAATTAAATACCAAATTAACATTTGAAGGAGGAAAAAATGGAAAGAAGCGTTATGGGTTGCTGGAGATGGAAGAGAGTCAACAAAAGAAACTGAACAAGTTGATAAAGACAAAGCCGTTTCACCAGGTAGATCCTGAAGCCAAGGAAATGATATTGGAACAACGGAAGGAAAGGCCAAGAATTATTGATATACACACTCATCCCTATACAAAGGTGGGGTGGAGGAGTCTGGGTAAATTCCGTGTGTATCTGGATAGTTATCTTTATGGCAGATCCCCTCTTCTTGCCTCTATGGCTGAGGCGACCCCGAACCTGATTAATGCTTTGAAGAAAGCAATCCCTATACGGCGGCTTGCAAAACCTGAGGATATAGCGGCCGCCGTTGCCTTCATTGCATTGGATGAGGCAAGTTATATTACCGGTCAAACCTTGAGTGTTAGCGGTGGGCTCACTATGGTATAAAAGGTTTTCTATAGATATAAACGGGAGGTGAAATTATGGAATATCGAGAAATTCTCTACGAGAAGAAGGATGGCACAGCAAGGATAACGATAAATCGGCCGAAGGTAATGAATGCCTGCAATAATGTCGCTGTTTATGAATTGACTCAGGCTTTTACGCAGGCGTGGAGTGATGATGAGGTTCGGGTGGTAGTATTCACAGGGGCAGGAGACAGAGCATTCTGCACTGGCGGCGATCAAAGCGTACGCACAATTAAGGGTTATGAAAACACCATAGCCGCTTTGCCCTTGGAGGTTGGTTGGCAGCAGGTTACCTGGTTGATTCATTTTATCCCGAAACCGGTAATTGCTCGGGTGAATGGCTATGCCATTGGAGGTGGGCATCCCTGGCAGGTTGCTTGTGACCTGAGCATAGCGTCTGAATCCGCTCGCTTTGGCCAGGCTGGGCCGCGAGTGGGAAGTTTTGACCCGGGATTTGGCACCGGGGAGTTAATGCGAAATGTCGGCACAAAAAAAGCCAAAGAGATATGGTTCCTCACCAAGATATATTCTGCTCAAGAAGCCTTACAGATGGGATTAGTCAATGCGGTAGTGCCTCCGGATAAGCTGGACGAGGAAGTGGATAAATGGTGTGAGGAGTTACTGACAAAGAGCTCAACCTCTCTAAAATTCCTGAAGTATGCCTTCAATGCCGAAACGGATGGAGTGACAGGAGTTACTTACCTCGGAATTGCTGGTCTAGGCCTGTACTATAATACTGAGGAGGCAGCGGAAGGGGTGAAGGCATTCCAGGAGAAGAGAAAGCCGCGGTTTGAGGACTATCGCAAGGTGCCGATTTAAAATTTGATCGAAGAAACAGCCAGCCATACACAGATAGTCTGTCCATTGCTTTTTTTGCTTCCGATGAGGCGTCTTATATCACTGGTCAGGTTTTGAGTGTTAACGGTGGCTGGCCATGTCATAAGTAAACGGCATCACGTTAATCACGATTAAAGAAAAATTGAACAGAAGGAAAACATGAATTTTGAATTTACTAATGATGAAATTGCATTGCGTGATATGGTAAAAAGATTCGCTGAGAAAGAATTAAAACCCTGTTACACCCAATGGGATAGAGAAGGGAAATATCCCCGCCATTTACATAAGAAAATGGGAGATTTAGGTATTTTGGGAATGA
>JAGGSD010000262.1 GCA_021159265.1 Syntrophobacterales bacterium
CATATAATAACAATGTGTTAAGCCACTTTTATCAAAATGACTTCCTTGAAAGTCCGCACCGTGTCATTCTGAGGAGCGGAGCGACGAAGAATCTCAATGATATCAGATTCTTCGCTATCGCTCAGAATGACAAAAGAGTGTTTTTCAGACTTTTTACGGACGTATCAAACTTTTTTAATATAGAAAATATGGCTCCATTGATCAAGTGAAATATAACTGCCGGAAAATGCACATTGAGACTCTTTCTCGGTTTCAATTTTCATTTGACACCCAAATAAGGGAAGGGTAGTGTAACAAGCTAATGCGGCAGAACCGCAAAGTTATCAAGGGTCAGGAATCGGGCGTCAGTAAGAGACAGCGATTACCCGTTGGGCTTTTGGCACGATGAGACATGTTGTAAAAACACCTCAGATCCCTGACCCCTGGCACTAACATTTGCGCGAAGAACGCCTGTCTGCCGTGCAGGCGGCACAGGCAGGCAACGCACAGGCAGGCAGCTGTTGAGGCTAAAAACTCTAATAAGCAGGGAGAACATTATGAACCCGGCAATTATCATCGTGGATATGTTGAAAGATACTTTCAATGAAGAACATAAATTTCCAATAACACCCTTTGCCCGTGCAATCACGGGAAGTATAAACAGCCTGACGGAATTTGCCAGGGGTCATTCGATCCCGGTTATTTTCGCAATGGACAGTTTTATGGCAGGTGATTTTATATTTAAGGGCAAAATGAGCGAGCATACCATTCGCGGCACTGAAGGGGCTGAAGTCACGGAAGAACTTGTCCAGTGCGATACAGATATGTATCTTCCAAAACGTCGCTTCAGTGCCTTTTTCAAGACAGACCTGGATCAAACCCTGCGTCTTTATGAAGTGGACACCGTTGCAATCACCGGAATTGCCACCCACTGGTGTGTCCTAAGCACTGCGCTGGATGCCCTTGCCAGTGATTTTCGCGCTTATATCATTGAGGATTGCTGCGCCTCCTACAATCAGGAAATGCATGAATCAACATTAAATCTTTATCGGAAGAATCCCCTTTATCCCCTCTTCCAGGTTATGACATCGGATGAATTTATGAAAGAAGTGCAATCATAAAACAGGTAAGGGTGAAGACTTTAATGTGCCTCATCCCAGTTCTTTCCTGAAGATATTTTCACTTTGAGCGGCACTTTTAATGTGATGACATCCTCCATTTCCTGTTTCACCAGATCCATAACCTCATCACTTTCCTTGACCGGAACTTCAAAAACGAGTTCGTCATGAACCTGCATGATCATATCTGTCGACAGCCCTTTCCCCTTCAGCTTTCTCCAGATATTCAGCATGGCCACTTTGATGAGATCAGCAGCCGTTCCCTGTATGGGGGTATTGATTGCCATACGCTCGGCAAACTGACGAACCGTTGAATTTTTACTGTTGATATCGGGCAGATATCTGCGGCGGTTCAGGAGAGTCGTAACAAAACCGTCTTTTCTCGCCTTCTCCAGGATGTGGTCCAAAAACACCCGAACCCCGTGGAATTTATGGAAATATTCATCTATGTAAGCCTTGGCCAGCTTTTGATTTATACCGAGTTCCCTTGAGAGACCGAAAGGGCTCATCCCGTAAAGGATGCCGAAATTTATTACCTTTGCCTGCCGTCTCATCTCGGCATTTACCATTTCAGGAAACACACCAAAGACATCGGAAGCCGTTCTCGTATGGATATCTTCACCTGTCTGAAATGCACGAATCAGTGTTTTGTCTCCGGAAAGGTGAGCCAGGATACGGAGTTCTATCTGGGAATAATCGGCTGAAACGATTATGTTCCTTTCCGGGGCAATAAAGGCCTGACGAATTCTTTTCCCCTCCGTCGTCCTTATGGGAATATTCTGCAGATTCGGATTACTGCTTGAAAGTCTTCCCGTTGCAGTAACGGTCTGGTTATATGATGTATGGATTCTTCCCGTTTCAGGATTGACCAGCACCGGCAAAGCATCGACGTAGGTGGATTTTAGTTTTGCCAGGCTCCTGTACGCCAGGATTTCCGCCGGAAGTTCATAAGACTGGGCCAGATATGTAAGCACATCAACATCTGTCGAATAACCGGATTTGGTCTTCCTCCCCCTCGGAAGTCCCTGTTTATCGAACAGGATAACCTGCAACTGTTTCGGAGAATTAATATTGAACTTCTCTCCGGCAAGGTGATAGATCTTTTCTTCGGAAAGATTCAAAAGCTCTGCAAGTTGCTGTGACAATTCATTGAGAAGCGTGCTGTCAAGCAAAACCCCCTTTTTCTCCATGGAGGCTAATACCTCGACAAGAGGCATCTCAACGTCGTAAAAAAGATCAGTGAATTCCTCTTTTTTGATTTTTTCACAGAGTATTGAAGAAAGTCTAAAAATAAAGTCCGCCCTTTGGCATGAATAATTCATTGCTTTCTCCAAAGGAACGGCGCTAAGGGAAATTGCTTTTGAACCGTTACCCGTCAATTCTTTCACAGGAATAAGCTCGCGGTCGAGATAATCTCTCACAAGATTATCCAATCCAAAACTCCGCTTCGAAGGATTCAGCACATATGAGGCCACCATGCAATCACAGGAAATACCCTTTAGTTCAATCCCTTTCCGTGAAAGGACGATAAGGGAAGTTTTAATGTCATATCCGTGTTTTTTAATTCCCTTATTTTCAAGAAAAGGTGTTATCTTTTTCAGGATGATACCCGGCTGTAACTGAGCAGACATGCTTTCATAGTCGTGTAAAAGTGGTATATAATAAGCTCCCTGAGGGTCGGGACAGATGGAAAGCCCGACAATTTCTGCCCTCATCGGTTCATCCGAGGTCAAGATAAGATCAAAGGAAAATTCCTTTAATTTCCGAAGTCTTTTTATAAGATCGTCCAACTCTGATTCCACAAGTATCAATCGATACGTCACTTCTTCATCATCCTCCCGCTGCTTGAGTGTCTGGAGGAGTGATGAAAACTCAAATTCCCTGAACAAATCTTTTAGAATTTCTATATCCGGATCTCTACGGCGAAAATCTTCCAGACCAAGTCCCAGGTCGATATCTGTTTTAATGGTTGCCAGATCCCGGCTAATTCGGGCCTGGTCTGCAAATTCCTTCAGATTTTTCCCAAGCTTTGCGTTTCTGACACTATCGGCATTTTCCAGAACGTTTTCCAATGTATCATACTCATTTATAAGTTTAAGCGCCGTTTTTTCCCCTACACCCGGGACGCCTGGGATATTATCCGATGTATCACCGGCAAGACCCAAAATATCTATTACCTTTTCCGGTCCCACGCCAAAACGCTCTCTGACTCCATCCACGTCATACGTTTTCCCCTTCATCGTATCGGTCAGCAAGACATTGTCCGAGACGAGCTGCATCATATCTTTATCACCCGATACTATGATCGTTTCTACTTCATCCGGCGCACAGGTCTTTACAAGGGTCCCAATAATATCATCGGCCTCCATCCCCTGCCTTTCAATAACGGGCATGGAAAACCCCCGGACAATATCTTTGATAAAAGGTATCTGAGGAATCAGATCGTCCGGCATAGCCTTGCGGTTAGCTTTATATTGATCATAAATTTCATGCCGGAATGTTGGACCTTTCGAATCAAAGACAACGGCAATATAATCAGGCTCCCAATCACGGCAGAGTTTTATCAGCATATTGGTAAAACCATAGATTGCATTGGTGGGAAATCCTTTTGAATTGGAAAGTTCACGAATCGCATAATAGGCCCTGTAAACATAATTACTACCGTCGATCAGAAACAGTTTTGGCTTTTTTCTTTCTTCCTTCATTTTGTCTCTCATGGGGATAGCGCTACGTACAATTCCTAATCCGAACAAGCTGGAACCAAACAAGATATATTTTTATCACGAAAACACGAAAGTACGAAAACACGA
>JAGGSD010000137.1 GCA_021159265.1 Syntrophobacterales bacterium
CTGGGTAGCTACGTTCGGAAGGGATAACCGCTGAAAGCATCTAAGTGGGAAGCCCCCCTCAAGATAAGATATCCCTTCATGCTGGAAACAGTGTGACTGAAGACCCCTTAAAGACTATGAGGTTGATAGGTCAGTGGTGTAAGTGCGGTAACGTATTGAGCCTACTGATACTAATCGGTCGTGAGGCTTGACCATAATTATATTTCTTTTTGATAAGGCTTCTTGTCCTAAGCATTTGTGATATGCAGTTGTCATTATATCATGACAATATTTTTTTCGGTGGCTATAGCGAAGAGGAAACACTCGTTACCATCCCGAACACGAAAGTTAAGCTCTTCAGCGCCGATGGTACTGCATGGGTGACTGTGTGGGAGAGTAGGACGCTGCCGAATTTAAATTAGCCCCTTCATATTTCTGAAGGGGCTTTTTTTGTTTTACAAGTGACATTTCGGTGTGTTATATTTTTTTACAACTATTTGAGCCCGGATTTTGCGGCAGAAAACCGGGTTGAAATTCATTTATTGGGAGATCAGACCATATGTCGGGACATTCAAAATGGAGCACGATAAAGAGGAAAAAGGGCGCTATCGACGCGAAGAGAGGTAAGATCTTTACAAAGATTATAAAAGAAATTTCACTTGCAGCAAGGCTTGGCGGTAGTGATCCGGAAGGAAATTCGAGGCTCAGGCAGGCTATCATGACGGCAAAGGCTGAAAACATGCCGAAAGATAACATTGAAAAAGCGATCAAAAAGGGTGCGGGTGAATTGGCCGGCGCTGCATCCTATGAAGAGATTGTTTATGAAGGTTATGGTCCGGGTGGAGTAGCTGTTCTGATTGAGGCAATGACTGACAACAAAAAAAGGACTGTTGCTGAAATAAGGCATATATTTTTGAAACATGGCGGTAATCTTGGTGAAAATGGGTGTGTTTCCTGGATGTTTGAGAAGAAGGGAAGCATTATAATTAATAAGAAAGATGTGGATGAAGATACTTTAGTGGAACTGGTGCTGGATGGTGGTGGTGAAGATGTAGTGGAACTGGAAAATGAATATGAGGTAATCACGGATCCTAATGCATTTGAAGATGTGAAGGAAGCCCTTGTTAAAGCCGGGATTAAAAATGTTTTTGATGAGATCAGTATGATTCCTCAAACTACTGTTAAACTGGATGAACAAAAAGCAATACCTATGCTGAAGCTTATGGAACAAATGGAAGACAATGATGATGTACAGCATGTTTATGCCAATTTTGATATACCAGATGCAATTATGGAAAAATTGAGCCAGTCAATGTAACAGATTATAATCAGGGATACGAAATTGATTGTTCTAGGTATAGATCCGGGATCTAGAATTACCGGATACGGTGTGATCGAAAAAAAAAGGCAGGGAATCATAAGTGTCACTGACGGTGAGATAACAGCAAAAGGTAATGAACCTTTATCTGCTCGGTTAAAAAAGATATATGATAATTTAATCGAGATTATGGGGGTTTTCACACCTGATGCCGTTGCACTGGAAGACATCTTTTATGGTAAAAACGTGAAAAGTCTTATAAAATTGGGGCATGTGAGAGGAGTTATAATTCTGGCGGCATCGCATAACAGTATTCCAACTTTTGAATATACTCCGCTTGAAGTTAAAAAAGCTGTTGTAGGATATGGGAGAGCTGAAAAGAGCCAGGTCCAGAAAATGGTTAAGGCGATTTTGAATCTTAATGAAATACCATCTGTAGATACCTCGGATGCTCTTGCCGTTGCCATCTGTCATATAAACTTTTTAAAGACATTGTCTATTTGAATGATTGCTCGTATAAACGGTACATTAATTTATAAATCCGTCAACCACGTCATCGTGGATGCTCATGGAATAGGATACCGCATATTTATTCCTTTAACTACTTTTTATGAACTTCCTGAAACCAATCGGCCTGTTACTCTGAGCATCCATACCTACGTCAAACAGGACGCAATCAGTCTTTTTGGATTTAATACTGATAAAGAAAAGGATATTTTCCAGTTGATGATTTCTGTTACAGGAATAGGTCCACGGCTGGCCATGAATATCCTTTCGGGTATCTCTGCCGAAGAGTTAATAAGGGCTGTTTCCAAAGGGAGCCTGGATCGGTTGACAGGCATACCTGGTGTCGGGAAAAAAATGGCTGGGAGAATGATACTCGAGCTTAAAGATAAAGTAATAAAAATCAGTCCGGAAGATGAGATATCACGGATTGATGATGGAGTGGACGAGAATGAACAGGTGAGGGAGGATGCTCTCTCTGCTCTGATTAATCTGGGTTATAAAAGTAATAAAGCCGGGAGTGCTGTCGATAAGATTATTAGTGAACTTTCAGAGCCGGTTACATTGGATGTTTTATTGAAGACGTCACTCAAGATGCTGGCAGGATGATAATTAAATGACAAATGTCAAAGCAAAAATGTAACTACTCGGGTTCACAGTTCAGGGATTCAAGGTTCAACAGTTGAATGAAGAGAAACGGGTAATATCTCAATAAACACGGGCAGGGGTGACTTTAGTCGCCCCTGCCGGAAGGTTAAAACCTCCCCTCCCTCATTTATTGGAACTCTTTTACCCATGAATGGTTCGACGGCTCGACTGAGCGTTTGACTGAGCTCATGCCGAAGTCTCACCGAAGACTGAGCTCGTCGCAGGCTTGCCGAAGACTGTGAACCTTGAATCTGTCAAACTGAGTAATTACGACATTTGTCTTTACGCAAAGATGTTGCTGCATATGAAGTTGTTATAGGCAAGAGAGACATGGATATGAAAGATTCTGTCATAAGTCCTGCATGTGTTGACGAAGAAACGGGGTTCGAATTTTCTCTTCGTCCCAGAAAGCTTGAAGAATATATCGGACAGGAGAAGATTAAAAAAAATCTCTCTATATTTATCGAAGCAGCAAAAGGGAGAAGCGAAGCGCTTGATCATGTTCTTCTTTATGGTCCTCCTGGTCTCGGTAAAACCACTCTTGCATACATTATTGCAAGGGAAATGGGCGTCGATATCAAAGTAACATCAGGCCCGGTGATTGAACGACCTGGTGATTTGGCTGCAATTCTCACCAATCTGCATGAGCATGACGTTCTCTTTATTGATGAAATCCACAGGCTTTCTCATGTTGTCGAGGAAATATTATATCCTGCCATGGAGGACTATCATATAGATATTATCATTGGTCAGGGACCATCTGCCCGTTCCATGAAACTCGAGATTCCTAGATTTACATTAATTGGCGCGACGACAAGGGCCGGGCTATTGACTTCACCCTTATTAGATCGATTCGGTATGAGCTTTCGGTTCGACTTTTACACCCCTGAAGAACTCTCAGTTATTCTCAGAAGATCGTCGAAGATATTATCCATCAATCTTGATAATGATGGAGCAACAGAATTAGCTCACCGTTCGCGTGGCACGCCGCGGATAGCCAATCGACTTCTGAGACGGGTGAGGGATTATGCCCAGGTAAAGGCAGATGGGCTGATTAATAAAAAAATAGCCATTCGTGCCCTTGAAATGTTCGAAGTAGATTATAAAGGTTTTGATCATATGGATCGAACAATATTGTTGACCATGATTGATAAATTTGATGGGGGACCTGTAGGCATTGACAGTCTTTCTTCAACAATTGGCGAGGAGAAGACAACAATTGAAGATGTATATGAACCCTACCTCATTCAGGAAGGATTCATCCACAGGACAACAAGGGGCAGAGTAGCTACAAGAATTGCCTATGAACATTTTGGGAAAAAGTGGGTTGAAAGAAACCAGAAAGAGCTGTTCTGATGGTAAGTTTAAGGTTTCAAGTTTTAAGTTTCAAGTTAAAAGCTCCATTATGCCGTTTAGCGGCATTATAATGGAAAGTAACTTTTACA
>JAGGSD010000391.1 GCA_021159265.1 Syntrophobacterales bacterium
TGCGGCTCAATAATCACTTTCATCGATTCCTTCCCCCCGTCAACAAGCTGGAACCCAAGCCCGGCTTCCCCCAGGCTCAATCGATGGGTAATCATCTTTTTGACAGGCACACGACCTGCCCGGATAAGTTCTATTGCTTCAATAGCATCCAGGGGACTGTTGCCGTAGGAGGGCATTAACTTTATTTCATTTCGCCAGAATTCATTAAGCGGAACAGATAACTCAATACCCGGTTCCGTAGTCGCAAAGCATAAAATGGTACCTCCCCGGTCTACCAGTTTCAGCGATTGATTAAAAGCGGATGGAGCGCCGGTACAGACGATGACGAGGTCGGCAAGTCTGTTGTTATTTATTTTTAAGAGTTGTGCAGAGATATCTTCGCGGGATTCTATCGCAGCGTCTGCACCGAAACTGCGTGCCATTTGGAGCCGATACTCATTTACATCCGTTGTAATGATTTTTCCCGCTCCCAAAGCTTTTGCAAGCAAGAGATGGAGCATGCCTGAAATACCACTTCCCAGGATCAATACGGACTGTCCCGGCTGTAAATTTGCAACTCTTTGCCCTCGTATAACGCAGGCCAGGGGCTCGATAAAAACTCCATCATCAAAAGATAACTCATCAGGCAGAATAAAAACACCCCGATCAACATTGAGACCGGGCACGCGTATATATTCTGCGAAACCACCGGGATCATAATTTGTCGTATGTAATGTCTCACATGCCGTGTGATGCCCTCTCAGACAATAATAACAAGTATTGCAGGGAATATGGTGAGAAACGAAAACCCTGTCGCCGACCTTGTAATTTTTCACACCTTCTCCCACCTCGGCGATTTCTCCCGCTATTTCATGACCCAGGACGAGAGGCGCTTTTTTGATGCGGTACCATTCCATGACATCGCTGCCACAGATACCGCTGGCAACAACCTTGACCAGTATCTCGCCGGATCCGATCCGAGGTATTGGCATCTCTTCCAACCGGATATCGTGATTGTTATAATACATTGCTACGCGCATCTTAATCTCTCCACGTAATTTGTCTGATCAGCATCAGCAATATTTACTTCTCCCGCAGCACAGTCTGCTTTTGCGAAACTGTTATTACTTGTTCTTTTCACTGTTAAAGAGCTCAAACGCTTCCCCTGCAGTTTTATTTTCATGAATGACAGATCGCAAAGCCTTTGCCATGGCCGTCGGATATGGATTCTGCCATACATTTCTGCCGAGATTGACGCCGATGGCGCCTTTTTGCAGACCGTCATAAACAAATTCAAAGACCTCAAGCTCTGTTTCGCATTTGGGGCCACCTGCCATAACCACAGGGACAGGGCAGCCATTCGTAACCTGATCAAAGTCTTCACACCAGTATGTTTTGACGACACGTGCCCCCAACTCAGCGGCAATACGACAACATAGACCAAGGTATCTGGCATCCCGTTTTTCTAATTCTTTGCCGACAGCCGTCACTGCCATAACTGGTATGCCGTAATCTTCACATTGATTCACGAGCTCTGAAAGATTTAAGAGTGATTCGCGTTCATAATCACTTCCCACAAAGATGGAAATACCTACAGCACACGCATTAAGGCGGAGAATTTCATCGATTGATGTAGTGATGCCTTCATTTGCCAGGTCTTTGCCGATTACGCTGGTTCCGCCGGATACCCTGAGAATAATGGGTTTGCTGCTCTCCGGATTCAGTGAGGATCGTAATACCCCTCTGGTGACAAAAAGAGCGTCACAATATGGTAAAAGGGGTGCTATAGTTTCGCCGGGTTTTTCCAGACATGTTGTAGGTCCCTGAAAATAACCATGGTCGATGGGCATAAAAAAACAATGCCCGTCCGGTTGAATAAGTTGTGACATGCGATTTTTCATTCCCCAGTCCATTTTTTTGTTCCTCCCCGCAGTGATATTTTCATTTTTCTTACAACAGCTAGAGCGTATTTTTGCTAATGTCAAGGTAATAATTCCGGAATTACAGAACAGTGGCATCACAAGTTTTAAGATGACATCCTCACCCCGGCGCTCTTTTTGGATTTTTTCTGTGCAGATAAGGGAACAGAATCAAAAAACTGTTTAACTTCTGCAACATTGTGAGTGATGGCAACATCCGGCAGTGAAGATATAATGGTTTTGCCGTATGAACTTTTGGCAAGCCGTGTATCCAGAATTGCGACCACACCGTATTCATTGCTTCCCCTTATGAGCCGGCCAAAACCCTGTTTCAATGTCAGAATGGCGGACGGGAGGGCGAGGTCGTTAAACCAGCTGTTTCCCAGTCTGTTGCATCGCTCCTGGTACACAGGGTCCCCCGGTGAACTGAAGGGAAGTTTGCCTATAACAACCAGGCTCAAGTCCTCTCCCTTTATGTCAACACCCTGCCAGAAGGTGGACGTTGCAAAAATCACGGAATCCGCGGTAGACTTGAACCACTGAATGAGCTTAGCGGGGGGCATGTCGCCCTGTAACTTGAAAGGGTAGGGGATAGTGGTATTTTCCGCCACGAAATTGAGATGACGATACGAAGTAAACAACACTAAAGCCCTGCCGCGCGATGCAGTGATAAGTGCATCTATTTTTCTGAGACTCTCATTCTGAAACGACTCATCGTTTCCTCTCCCCGGGTTCGGCAGATCCTTGTCCACATATAAAAGTGACTGTTTTTTATAATTAAATGGCGAACCAATAATTTTTTCTTCAAAATCCGCGATGCCCAGCCTCTTCTTTAAAAAAGTAAAGTTCCCTCCTGATGTCAGAGTGGCCGATGTCATAATCGTGCTGTCATAGTTATTTATCAGCGTTCTGAAAACGCTCCGCGATTCCACGAGGCTGCTTTTGAACTCAACAGTTCTGGCGTTTCTCGATATGTAGTAAACTTTGTCCGCATCATTCCTTCCGATAAAATCATCTATATCCGCCGCGAATGACTTGATATAACTCGTTGTCGTTTCTATTCTGTCTTTGATTCCATCGTCCTTTACCGAATTCCTGTATTTTTCAAGCGTTGATATAGTCTTAACCAGTGACAGTTTTGTCCGAAAATTTCTTAATTCTTCTATCATGTGAGGAGGAATCGGGGAAATCGGGTGGGATGGCGCCCCGGTTTTTTTAAAGAGATATTCTACCTCGGGAAAAAGGTGATCAACGATTATTTTCAGTCCTTTCAACCGGTAGAGGAGCCATACAGTCCGCGAATAACTCAGAGTACTGCCGAAAACATGGGAAATTACCTCTTCAATATCGTGTCCCTCATCGATTATTAATTGTTTATGAAACGGGAGGACATTTAAATCCGAAAGAAGATCATAGACAAGGAGGTGGTGATTGACTACAAGAATATCGTTTTTGTGGATATTCCTGTAATGACGATAGTAAAAGCATCTGTTATAGAAGGGGCACATCCTGCCGTTACAATCCTGTGAATCTCCGCAGACCTCCGCCCAGAATTTTGGAATAAATGAAAGCTCTGCTTTTTCACCAGTTTCAGTCTTTGACAGCCACGCGAGAAATCTTTTATATGTTCTTCCCGTTCCGGCATACTCTTTCTCCCGTTTCAGGCATAGATAGTTGTTCTTTCCTTTAAGAACACTGAAAGAAAATTTCTGTGGGAGCGCTTTTTGAAGAAAAACGAGATCCTTGTTCACAAGCTGATCCTGAAGCGCCAGCGTGGAAGTTGAAACAATCGTTTTTTCCTGTGAAAGTATTGCCGGGATAAGGTAGGCAAAAGACTTTCCGACACCTGTCCCCGCCTCTATGAGAAGATTCTTATTATCCTTGAGACAGCGCAGAACTTCCCTGGCCATCTCGCGCTGTTCAGGACGGTTTTCGTAATCAGTAAAGCTCTTTTTCAGTATATTGAAGCTCGATGATAATTCTTT
>JAGGSD010000405.1 GCA_021159265.1 Syntrophobacterales bacterium
ATCTCAATGATATCAGATTCTTCGCTATCGCTCAGAATGACAAAAGAGTGTTTTTTCGACTTTTCACGAAACTGTCAAACTGCACATGGCGCTGTTTATCTTTTTGTTGATAAATCACACATTGCATGATAAAAATTGAAAATATGGAAGAACTTCTTACTACAAAGGAACTTGCCGATTTTCTGAGGCTTAACGAGAAGAAAATATATCAACTCGTAAAAGAGAGCGGCATTCCGCATGTGAGGATCGCTGGTAAGTGGCTTTTCCCAAAAAATCATATCATACGCTGGATTGATGAAAATGTGCAAAGGGAAAAAGACATCCGGGTTATAGGGAGTGATGACATGCTTCTGGCGAGGCTTTTGTCACTTTATTCTCGTGAGAATTTTCCCGAATCCATTGCTTTTTATTCGTCAGTGGGTAGCCTGAGAGGCATTCAATCTCTGTCAGGGAAGAAAGGGCAGGCATGCTGCACGCATCTTCTTGATATGGAAACGAGAGAATATAATCTTCCCATTCTGAGCAGAATACTTTCACCCGCGCCATATGTAGTCGTCAATTTGTGGTACAGAAAACAGGGCCTCATTGTTAAAAAAGGCAATCCTTTGTCCATTAAGTCCATAGGTGATATTATAGAAAAAAAGGCAAGGTTTATCAACCGAAACGAAGGATCCGGCACAAGGGTTCTGCTCGAATATTTCTTAAGGATAAAAGACCTGGATGAAAAAGATATTGTCGGGTTTACCGATGTGGTCAATACCCATCTGGAAGCAGGACTCAAAGTGTTTTTCGGCGAAGCGGACGTAAGCTTGGGTATCGAGTACATTACCCGTCTCCTTCCCGTCGATTTCGTTCCTCTTCACGAAGAGCGTTTTGATCTTGTTGTTCCAAAAGAAATCTGGGCAACAAGCGTTATGAAAAGATTTATTTCTTACATCGAACCTATGAAAATAAGTAAACTATCTCATAATCTTTCCGGCTACAATTTAAAAGATACAGGGAAAATTGTTTTTGAAGGAAACTAACGTGTCTCCCCCTGAATTTCCACAATGTTTTTTCCCACACATGAATCTTGATGCACTCGTAAAAAGCTCCGCTATGCCGTTTTACGGCATTATAATGGGAAATAACTTGCAGCGCAGCTACTCAGAGGCATCAAACATCAACCTGCCTGTGTTACGGCAGGCAGGGCTGCGTTTTTACTGTATGGGTGGGGGAGGTTTTAACCTCCCTTCACAATTCGGCTGAGCGTTCGACAGCTCGACTGAGCTCGCCGAAGTCTCACCGGAGTCCCGACACTTGATCCCTGATAACTTTGCGGCTTGGACGCATTAGATTATGGTTTATCAGGTGTTCACTTTTAATTCGTAAATGACAGATTCATTTTAAGTTCTTGACAATTGAAGGCCATTTCATTAGCCTACTTGGCCAGATAACACTATTGGGGTGAAGTATGATTGGCGTATTGATTATAACACATGGTAACTTGGGAAATGAATTGATAAAAGTTACTAAGTTAATAAGGGGAGATATGGAAGGCGCCCTTGCCATCTCTGTGGATGAGACAAAAGGGGTGGAGAACTTAAAAAATGATATTATTGCGGCTATAAAAAAATTGGATTCTGGCGAGGGGGTACTGATTTTAACAGATCTGTTTGGAGGCACACCTTCAAATATTTCGCTATCCTTTTTAGAAAAAGAGAAAGTAGAAGTTGTCACCGGAGTAAATCTTCCGATGATGCTGAAGGTTTCTGAGAGGAAGGATGAAAGAGGCTTAAGCGAATTTGCAGATTTTATAAGGAATTACGGTAAAAATAATATCTATTTGGCCAGTGAGATTTTAGGTAGAAAAGTAAATAACAAATAAGTAATGGTAACTACTGTTGTGGCAAGCTTGCAATGACGCACAAGCCTTTGTCATTGCGAGGCCGAAGGCCGTGGCAATCTCTTGGATTATGCCAAGTTAGCTCATAGCAGCAGGAGATTGCTTCGCTTCGCTCGCAATGACACTCGAGACTTGACACGACACTACCCGGGTAAACAGGTTAAAGACTGAAGACAAAAGGTTCAAGGAAGAACCTTTAGCCCTTAATCCTCATTGCCGGTTGCTCAGTCCTTGCTGCTTTGCCGTCTTCAGGCTAATAACCTGAGCAGTCACGAGTAATGTACAGTGATGGGAAGTCGGATGATTGCTGAGAAAATATGATTTTTGTAAGAATCGATAACAGGCTTGTTCATGGACAGATATTGGAGGCATGGATACCATTTATCAAGGCATCACGTATATTAGTAGTTAATGATGTGGTGGCACGCGATGTATTTCGAGAAACCGTGATTAAAATGTCTGTTCCACGTGATATCGAGGTAATCGTGTACAGTGTCAAGGAGTTTCCCGGGCATATTTTTGAAGAGAATGATAGCAGAAACACAATAGTCCTCTTTGATAATGTTAAGGATTCTTTGAGGGCCTATAAATCGGGGTTTCAGTTTGACAGATTAAATATTGGCAACGTTTACTGTGGCGAAGAGGGCAAATTCTGTTGCGCCGCATCTGTTTCTTTAAGTAAAGAGGATATAGTAGATATTATGCAACTTGTCGATGCCGGCGTGGAGGTGGAATTGAGATGTATGCCGAAGGATAAACCGCTCGATTTTACTGAGGTAATGAAAGGGATAACATTCTAATGCGGCAAAGCCGCAAAGGTTCAAGGTTTTACCTTGATCCTTTTTCCTTGTGCCTTGATCCTTGTACTTGCACTCTTTCACCGCTGACACCAACATTTGCGCAAAAAACACCTGTCTGCGTGCCTGACTGTCTGCCGTGCAGGCGGCACAGGCAGGCAAGAATTTTACAACTAAGTGCCCAACCCGGACAAGCCGGAAAAGCTCGAAGCTGAAAGTCTGCAGCCGTTCACGGCTCGAAATTGGAAATTGGAAATTCGGGAGAAAAGCATGAGGCCAAATTCCCAATTTCTATTTTCTAATTTCAACATTCAGTAAACGCTTACTAAATTCCTTTGCCGTTCGGCTGTTCGACTGAGCGTTCGGCTGAGCTCACGCCGAAGCCATTTTGGCACGGACCTTACATCTAAAGAACTAAATGAATACGATATAAGAAGGCCATGTTGATTAAATCAGTTATAGTGGCTATCGTGGGAGGAATTATATGTCTTGACAGGATCCTTTTCCAGGCCATGATATCAAGGCCTATCGTTGCCGGTCCGTTTATTGGAATTATTCTTGGCGACCCATACACAGGGTTGATTGTCGGGGCATTTATTGAGTTGTTGTGGATTGATAAATTTCCCATAGGTGTTTATATTCCACCAAATGATTCTGTGGTTGCAATTCTTGTTACGGCCGGCTCCATATTGGCCGGCAGGGAACTTGGACATGTATCACGGGAATTAATTGCATTGTCCATGTTATTATTTATTCCTTTCGGTATTGTGGGCCAGAAAATAGATATGTGGATAATGAAATCGAATGATGTACTGTCATGTCAGGCCATAGAAAACGCAAGAGCGGGTAACATAAAAGGAGTTGCTCACAAACATATTCTCGCATTGCTGAAATCTCTATTCTGCGCTGTTGCCTTGACCTTCATTCCTTTAATATTGGGCATAGAAGCCCTTCAATTGATATTTCCCTTGATTCCCGAGAACACATTGGAAACTTTATCCTTCATATATTTCTTTGTTCCCGTTATAGGTGTTGCGGTTGCGCTTAACACGATAAAATTGCGCGGGACAATTCCCATTTTCTCGGGAATCTTTTTGATGGTTGCCCTATTCGTTGAAATGATCTGATACTATGAACCCTCCGCTATGCCGCTTTAGCGGTCTGCCTGTGCTTAGCCTGT
>JAGGSD010000099.1 GCA_021159265.1 Syntrophobacterales bacterium
GGCCTCATGCTTTTCTCCCGAATTTCTAATTTCCAATTTCAAGCCGTGAACGGCGCAGGCTTTCAGGTTCGAGCTTTTCCGGCTTGCCCGGGTCAGGAATCAAGAATAAATAAGTTATACGGATTGCGCCGTAATTTTGTTTGTTTTCAAGGCGTGTTGAAGCGGGTATAACGAGTTTGTCATAACACAGAAAACAAGCAAAAGGACAAGCAGGGTGTATGAGTTATTCAGTCTTGGTGACTTAATGGATTCAAATAAATATTTTGCGTCGGCTGAATTAGCCTTGTTATGTCATGATTTATGTAATCCATTTCCTGTTAATGTTCCTCAGGCTGACATAAAATAAGATCATGCAGAAACATGTGATGATAAGGAAGTCTAACCCAAGGGGCATCATATTCATTCCGGTTATTGCTCCACGAAGAATGTCAACGCCGTATGTTAAAGGTAATATGTAAGACAGCGGACGCAGGACTATCGGAAGTGAGTCAATTGGGAAAAATAGACCACAAAGGAAAATCATCGGAAAGCGGAAGAAGTTTGAAAAAGTCTGAGCTTCAAATACCTCGCTGACAGATACCGCAATAAAAAGCCCAAGAAATGTTGAAACAATCGCAATCAATATGATAGCAGGCAATACTGTTACCCATGAAATTGCAGAGAGATCGGTTAAGAATAATGCAAGAGCAATAGGAACAATAGCGTTGGCTGAACCGAAAAGCATTGCTCCGGCTGTCTTGGCTAACATAAGAAGGTTCAAAGAAATAGGAGCAAGCAGCAATCTGTCAAACGACCGATTCTTTTTTTCAAACGTAATTGTTACTGCAAGCATTGAGGTTGTGCCGAATAGCACAGAAATTGCGATCACGCCCGGAAGCAGTGCCGGAATTTTTTCCAAACCGCTACCCGACTTTATAAAAAACATGCCTGTCCAGGCTACGGGAAGAATCAACCCCCAGCTAATATTTGGCGGCTTGAGATAATAAGCACGCATGTCCTTCAATAGAATATTCCAGAAAGCAACCCATTTTTTCATGCTGCACCGCCTTTTTTCTCAGCTTCTATTCTCAAAGCGTTGGCCTCAATACCGGTTACAGTTACAAATACATCTTCGAGTGATGGGCCTAAACGTCTGGCTTCTTTAACCTCGACTTTCTGCTCCTCAATAAAACGCACGAGTGGGCCAAGGCTGATTGGTTCGGCGGACTCGATGCGAATCTGTTCCGACGAAATGGACTGAAACTGATAATTATGAAAAGCGGCGCCAAGTTTGCCGGAGAGATCATTTGCTGCGTTCGAAACAGAAATCAACATCACTTGCCTGCCTAACAACGGCTGCAGTAGATTTTTGACCGAGTCTGTTCTTACTATTTGGCCTTTGACGATAAAAGCAATACGTTCACAAAGCCTTTCAGCCTCTTCGATGTAGTGTGTGGTAAGAAAGATTGTCGTTCCGGCACGGTGAAAATCGGCGATAAGCTGTCTGATCTGGCGGGCGCTGGCAACATCGATACCAGTGGTTGGTTCATCGAGGAACAGAATCTGTGGGCTATGAATAATGCCTGCTGCAATAGTAAGTTTCCGTTTCATGCCTTTGGAATAACCGGCGAACTTCCGATCTGCTGCATCCTTTAGTCCGAATGTTTCCAGCAATTTTTTTGCTCGCTCTCGGCGTTCGTTCTTGCGTAGACCGTATAATGACGCACAGAAACAAAGATTATCAAAGCCTGACAGTTCGGGATAAAGGTTGCTCTCATCGGGAACAATGCCGATTAGAGACTGGGCTGCTTTCGGATTTTCAGTACAATCCCGGCCTGCTACTCGAATTGTTCCCGAATCCGGCCTGGACAGACCCGTGAGCATGTTGATAGTAGTCGTTTTACCAGCTCCATTTGGGCCAAGAAAACCGAAAAGCTCCCCCTGATGCAAATTAAATGATATCTCGTCAACAACTGTGACATCGTCGAACTTCTTGGTCAGCTTAACTACATCAATTAGAGAATCCCTGGCACTTGCTGTCGGTATTGATTCATGTATTCTCATGTATTTTCCTCAGGTATAACGTCGCGCTCACCCGGCGAGCGGTGTATAGCAACAGACTTTGAAAAGGTTTCCTTCGTTCTTTGAAAATATGTATCGTGTCTTTTTGAGTAGAAAATGTACTGCCTCTTCCAAAGTCTACATATAAATCAAGTCGTTTTCTACCGGGATCAAACTCAACATTTTTAATGTGCAAAGTTTATTCGTAACCGTTCACAGGTTGAGACCTTTGCAGAATGTTCAATTTTGTTCAAGTTCAAGGAAGGCGAAGATTTTAACCACAGGAATATATTGGATATTTCGAGGATTAAAATTTGAGCCTGACGCAGAAATTGGGCAAAAGGGAACGTTATGCAAAGGTCTCAGGTTCATGGTTAAGGACAAAGGCAGCATTAAAGACCTGAAGTCCTCGTCAAAAAAGCTCATTTTCGCAAATAATTGCCGATTTGGCTCCAGATTTTGTTTCAGATCTGACGAAGCTGACGCTTTTCTCGTAAATACGCATCCCAAATGCAGTCCGGGGACAGGAATGGAACCTTGAGCCCTTGAACCCGCGAACGGTTACGTTTATTAATTGACAGAACTGCCTCAAATATCGTATTCATTAATATGAACTCCCCTTCGAAATGTATTGAAATTTCTTCGGAGGATATATTAGCATAAAATCACATTATCCACTCAATCTGGGAATGAACCTATTAACATAGAATTGCTTCCCACTCAACCTGGAAAATAGCTTCTTAAACCAACTTTCCCCATACAAGGGAGAGGGAGTTTTTGGACTTTTTTATGGGTGCATCAAAATTGATGGAAACCAGTAAGTTCAATAAGAGAATGGAAATCTGCAAGTGGTACCACTTGTGCCCACTGAAAAGATTTTATGAGCGAGGCAAATTAGACAGAAAATGGGTAGAACTGTATTGCAAAGGAAACTGGAAAAGTTGCATCCGTTATCAAATGGAAGAAAGATATGAACCGCATCCGGACTGTATGCTTCCTGATGGGAGCATTGACAAAAATCTGCATGAGTAACGGGAAGGAAAGAATGAAATGAAAGTCACCATTATCTACGATAATACCGTTTTTCAAGAAGGTCTTATAGCTGACTGGGGCTTTGCCTGCCTTGTTGAAGTATATGACAGAACAATACTTTTTGATACCGGGGCAAACGGTCCCATACTCCTCGGCAATATGGAAAAACTGAACATCAACCCTGGGTCCATTGATGATGTCATAATTTCGCATGCTCACTGGGATCATACGGGAGGTCTTTCAGATTTCCTCGGGGAAAATAATGCCGTCAGCCTCTATGTTCCCTTATCATATGCCGTTTCTTCCAGTGCGGCAAAAGATGTTATCCAGGTTAAAGAGTCGACTAAAATCCATGAGAACATTTTTTCCACAGGCGAACTGGAAAGCATTGAACAATCTCTTGTGATCAATACAGCAAAAGGACTGGTTGTCATTGCAGGTTGTTCCCACCCGGGAGTCAGAAATATTTTGAAAGCTGCTTCCATATATGGCAGAATTTCTGCCTTGATCGGGGGTCTGCATGGTTTTAATGAACTTGATGTTATCAAGGATCTGGATTTGATCTGTGCCACACATTGCACTCAATATATCCCGGAAATAAAGTCACGTTACCCGGATAAATATATTCGGGGCGGCGCCGGACAAGTGATAGATATATTATAAATGTTAAAGCTGCATAAACCAAATAAGACACACTCGTAAAAAGCTCCATTATGCCGTTTAGCGGCATTATAATGGAAAGTAACTTTTACAA
>JAGGSD010000134.1 GCA_021159265.1 Syntrophobacterales bacterium
ACATTCCTGAGGAAAATCTACCGGTTTTCGAGGGACAAGGTAAAAGGTTCAAGGTCCAAGGTCCAAGGTAAAAGGTAATTTTGAATTAAGGATCAAAAAATAGGGAAAATATATGGATATAAAAGGATATTTTGATAAGAGAAATTTTTTCTTTCTTGTATGCGGTGTTGTGGCGATTTTTATGTTTTATGTGCCGTTGAAAGAGCTCACGAAATTTTCGTTGCACAGTATGTTTTATTCCCATATCTGTTTGATCCCTCTGGTAAGTGCATTTTTCATGTTCACAGAGAGAAAAGCGATTTTCTCTGATTTGAAATATTCATACAGAGGAGGAATATCACTCTTAATTATCGGCGCCATATTGTATTTTCTCGGCAGAAAACTGCATGGGCAGCTCAACCAGAATGATTATTCATCTCTGATGACTTTTGCCGGAATCATATTTTTAAATGGCTCCTTTCTTCTCTGTTATGGCGCCCGGGCTTTCAGGGCCGCGATTTTTCCCCTTTTATTCCTTATCTTCATGGTACCAATACCTGTTTTTCTTATGGACAGGATAATTCATGTATTACTGATTGGTTCAGCGGCAGCTACGGATTTACTTTTCAAGCTCACGGGAATACCATATATACGTGAGGGTTTCACGTTTCATCTGCCGGGTATAAGTATAGAGATTGCAAAGGTATGCAGCGGAATTCGCTCAAGTCTGGCCCTTTTTATAACCATGGTCATTGCAGGGCATCTTTTCCTGCAAACGGGGTGGAAGACGGTTATCCTGGTTCTGGCGGTTTTCCCTATTACCGTGTTCAAAAACGGCATCCGAATCGTAACGATTACATTACTGGCCACTTATGTTGATGAAAAGTTTCTAACCAATAGCTTTCTCCATCATTCCGGCGGGTTTCTCTTTTTTATCCCGTCTCTTGTACTGTTAGGTTTGATTTTGTGGTGGCTGAGGAGAACGGAGGTTCAGGGATAAAGGAGCAAGGTTCAAGGATAAAGGTAATTTTGAATTCTTAATTTTGATGGACTCGTAAAAAGTCATAAAACTCCCTCTCCCTTGATGGGAGAGGGTAGGGGTGAGGGTGAATACAGCGCTATTTCAAGTAGTTATGTCCCCCTCCCCTTTATCCCCTCCCACGAGGGGAGGGGAAGTCTGACTTTTTACGAGAGCATCAATTTTAAATTTTGAATTAATCATGGGTGGCATGGACAAACTTGTTTGTCCGTGGGTGTTTAATTAGGGACATTGATGGACTTTTCAAACACAATTCCATTTATAGCAGCATTTTTTAGTATCTCTTTGGCTGCATTTGTCCTGTACAGGGACCGGCGCTCGTTTGTGCACCGGACCTTTGCGGCCGGGATGGCGATACTGGCGGTTGAGGCAACATTTACGGGCCTTTGTATTAATGCTATCATGCCTGAAGATGTGGCGTACTGGCTGCGTTTGAGGAATTTTGCGACAGCGTTACTGCCGGGAACGTGGCTTCTCTTCAGCTTGAGCTTTTCCCGGGCAAACTATCAAGAATTTGTTTCAAAATGGAAGTGGATTACAGGCACTCTCTTCCTCCTCCCCATTGTCACAGTTATATTTTCTGGCAATTCATTCTTTATTGGCAAACCTCTCATGAGCCCATCGCTCGAGTGGATTTTAATAATCGGCTGGCCGGGCTATGCCTTTAATCTTTTCATCATTATCGGCGCCGTTCTCATCTTGATGAATCTCGAGCGAACCCTTCGGGATTCCACCGGGCGGATGCGGTGGCAGATCAAGTTCATGGCACTGGGAGTCGGCTTAATCATGGCCGTCCGGATCTATACGGCCAGCCAGACTATGCTCTTTCACGCCATGAGTATTTCATTGGAATTAATAACTGACGGGGCTCTTATTTTAGCCGGCCTTATGATTGTAAGATCTCTTACCAGGACTCGTCTTTTAGCTGTTAATTTTTATCCATCCCAGGCTTTTCTTTACAATTCATTCACTGTTTTATTCGTCGGCGCTTACCTGATACTGGTCGGCCTCCTGGCTAAGATTAGTGTCCAGTTCAATATTGTTCAGAACATCCCTGTCAGAGCCTTTTTTATCTTGCTGGCAATTGTCGCTCTTTTCACTTTTCTCCTTTCTGATCGGCTCCGTCAGCGGGCAAGGCGGTTTATCAGCCGCAATCTTCAGAGACCGCTCTATGACTACCGCAAAGAATGGACAAAGTTCACTCAGGGCACAACCTCTGTGACGGAAATGAAAGATCTTTGCACTGTCATTATTAATATGGTGTCTAAGACATTTGCAGCGCTCTCCGTAACGATCTGGATTCTGGATGATTCGGAAGAACATGTGACTATATGTGGGTCCACCGCCTTCTCTGAGGGAAAACCTCTCGAAATCGAGCCGGTCAAGAGCAATATGAGGGAATTTGTGCGGATAATGCGTCTCAAAAAACTTCCCGTCCACTTCGATTACGTAGAAGGAAAACTTCCGAAAGACTTTGAAAATCTTCCTGAAGACTTTTTTGACGAGGCACGGATACGGTATTGCCTTCCCCTGATTGCCGGAGAGAAACTGATTGGATTAATGACATTGTCTGACCGGGTCGGGGGAAACCCCCTTTCAGTCGAGGATTTTGATTTGTTGGAAACGATTGCTGATCAGGCAGCGGCAAGTCTGCTTAATCTGATGTTGTCAGAACGCCTCAGGGAAGCCAAACAGATGGAGGCATTTCAGACCATGTCGGCATTCTTTGTCCATGACCTCAAAAATCTTGCATCGAAATTATCCCTGACCATGCAAAACCTGCCGAACCATTTTGACAATCCTGAATTTCGAAAGGATGCTCTCCAGACAATTTCTCAAAGCCTGAACAAAATCAATTTGATGAGCCGCCGGCTGACATCGCTCAGTCAAAAACTTGAATTAAACTTAGTAAAAACCGATATAAACGAGGTGGTAACAAATACGCTTTCCGATATGGATGGATCAATCAGGGAAAGACTCATACTGGAACTTCAGACGGTATCGAAAGTCGCCATGGATTTCGAACAGATACAGAATGTCATTCTTAATCTCATCCTGAATGCTAATGAAGCAACTGAAAATAGAGGTGAAATCGTCATAGCCACGGGGCAAAAAGACAGTTGGATATTCCTTTCTGTAAAGGACAATGGCTGCGGCATGTCGAAGGAATTTATCGAAAAATCCCTCTTTCATCCATTTCAGACAACGAAAAATAAAGGCATGGGTATCGGCCTTTACCACTGCAAAACCATAGTCGAGGCCCACAAGGGGAAGATTGAAGTCGAAAGCACGGAAGGAAAAGGGAGTGTGTTTCGAGTGTTGTTGCCGACAACAACAAAGGTTCAAGGTGCAGGGTTGAAGGATCAAGGTGAAAGGTAAAAGGTAAAATGTAAAGGCAATTTTGAATTCTTAATTTTTGATGCACTCGTAAAAAGTCATAAAACTCCCTCTCCCTTGATGGGAGAGGGTAGGGGTGAGGGTGAATACAGCGCTATTTCAACTAGTTATGCCCCCTCCCCTTTATCCCCTCCCACGAGGGGAGGGAAAATCCGACTTTTTACAGGTCCATCAAATTTGATGCACCCGTAAAAAGTCTGAAAAACACTCTTTTGTCATTCTGAGCGATAGCGAAGAATCTGATATCATTGAGATTCTTCGTCGCTCCGCTCCTCAGAATGACACTACGTGAACTTTTTACAAATGTATCAATTTTGATGCACTCGTAAAAAGTCGAAAAACTCCCTCTCCCTTGATGGGAGAGGGTAGGGGTGAGGGTGAGAACACCGCTATTTCAAGTAGTTAT
>JAGGSD010000290.1 GCA_021159265.1 Syntrophobacterales bacterium
CTGTATCCCGAACTTCACATTTTAATCAAAGCCCATGATATTTGCAGCAGTATTATTACTGCAATATTTACTAAACGAGTCAAGATTGCATCAGACTATGACAGCGGGGGAATGAAAATTGATACTGAGGGAGAGTTTTCTTCTCGCATTCAATCTTTTTTCAAAGAAAAGCAACCCAAAAAAATCATAGAAACAGGAACATATCTTGGTAATGGAACGACCTCAATTATTGCTGCTTCATTGCAGCAATTCGGTATTGAGGACTCAAAATTCTATACGATTGAGGTGAATCCGAAGTATTACCATACAGCGCTGAATAATTTGCGCAATAACGGGCTATTGAAATATGTATCTCCCTTGAATGGGCTTTCAGTACCACGCAAAATATTGCCTACGCTTAAGGAGATAAACGAGCAGTGTGTTAAAAATATCGAATTTGATGACATTTTTGTTGACCACCAGGAGAATGAACGTGCCTTGCTCTATTATCAGGAAACGAATTTTGAAAATTTGAAGGACGATCTTCTTGGTGAGTGCTTAAAAAAGTTTGATTACAGACCTGATTTTGTTTTGCTTGATAGTGGCGGGCATATGGGGAATATTGAGTTTAATTACTTGATAAGTCAGTTGCGGGGTGAATGTTATATTGCACTGGATGATATCTACCATATAAAACACCACAAGAGTTTTTTACAGATACAGAGAGATCCCCGGTTTGAGTTGATCGCTTCTTCTAAAGAGAAATTCGGTTTTTGCATCGCAAAATTTGCTCCGGAACAAAAAAATGACAGTAGACAGATAAAAAATATTCTGTGGGTTCGCACCGATTCCATCGGCGACAATGTCCTTGCCGCATCGATGCTGCCATATATTCGAAAAAAGTATGAGAGTGCAAAGATCACTGCCGTTTGCCAGAAACATATTACCGAGCTTTATGAGGCGTGTCCTTTTGTGGACAATATTATTACCTTTGACAGATATCGAGCATTACAGGACGAAGAATATAGATCGAGTATTGTTCAGCGATTGCGGGCGTTACATGCCGATATTGCACTGAATTCGATTTATTCACGCGAACCGCTGACAGATGTATTCGCAATAGAAAGCGGCGCCAAGGAACGAATTGCCTTTAACGGAGATCTTTGTAACATTCCCGCAGAGGCTCGCGCCAGGCACAACCAGTTTTATTCCAGACTCTTGCCGAGCGGCGAAGGGAACAAACCGGAACTTGAGCGGCATAGAGACTTCCTGAAAGGTCTTGGAATCGATGCGTCATCTTTGCAGTCGATTATATGGACAACTTCCGAAGACGAAAAGTTTGCCGATGATTTTTTTACGTCGAATAATTTGCAACCGGAAAAGACGATTGCTTTGTTTGCCGGAGCACAGCGTGAAGTGCGAATATACCATCAGTATGGAACGGCGTTATCACAAATTTGTAATGATAATGACTTCGCAGTTATTGCACTTGGTTCAGAAATAGAGCATGTCATTAATCAAGAAAGTTGTGATGCAATTGGAGTTCGTACAATAAATCTATGTGGAAAAACAACACTGCGTCAAACAGCGGCATTATTAAAGCGTTGCCGGTTGGCTGTTGGTGCTGAGACAGGGACAGCTCACATTGCATGTGCTGTGGGTACTCCGAATGTTATTCTCCTTGGCGGTGGCCATTTCGGACGATTTATACCCTATTCGCCATCAACCTCTATAGTTTGTTTGCCCCTTGAGTGTTATGGTTGCAATTGGCATTGCAAATATCAAAGAGTACACTGCGTCAAGGATATTTTACCCGGAGTGATTACGGAAGCGGTACGTCAGACGCTTGAAAAATCCTCGGAAAAGCCCCGCGTATTCGTGCAGGGGAGTTCTTTGTGGAATCAGGAGGCGGGGCAACCAAAGTGGAAAACATTTGATGCGTTTTTAGACATCAGCTCTGTCGAAATTATTCCTGTTGGTGAAATTTTACCTGTTGCAAGGGCGATCCTGCTAAACTCCAATGGCGAAGACCTCTTTGCTAAAGGCGACGTTGAAAGCGCATTAAATGCCTTTACAGAAACCATAGAGATAAATCCAAACTTTGCGACCGCCCACAACAACCTTGGCGTATTGTACTGGCAGACCGGGGAGGTTCAAAAAGCCGTAGACCATTTTGCAAGGGCTCTGGAAATCGACCCAAATGACAGGGATACGATCTTGAATTGCGGGGAGTTGTTTAAGAGTTTAGAGAAAGTTGAAGATGCAAAGAATATCTATTCCTCCTATTTACAGAAAAATCCCAACGATAAAGAAATAGCCAGGGCGTTGGCGGACTTGCAAGTTAGAAGAGTAATTGAGGTGAAGGATGAGGATGAAAAATATTTTGTTTCTGCCATAGTTTCTACCTACAACTCCGAGCGCTTCATCCGCGGTTGTCTCGAAGATCTGGAAGCGCAGACAATCGCTGACAGATTGGAGATCATCGTTATCAACAGCGGTTCGGAGCAGAATGAAGAAGCGATTGTCAAGGAATTTCAGGAAAAGTACTCTAATATCAAATACATAAGAACCGATCAGCGTGAAACCGTCTACGCTGCCTGGAATCGAGGCGTAAAGGCATCATCCGGAAAGTATATTACCAATGCCAACGCTGATGATCGACGACGAGCAGATGCCTGTGAACGTATGGTGGAGGTGCTGGAGGGCAGGCCTGATATTGCTTTGGTTTATGCTAACGTTATTATTACAGAAAACGAGAATGAAACGTTTAGTAAATGCACACCTGCTGGTAGTTATCGCTGGCTTGACTGGAACAGATGTCACCTGTTGGAAAAGGGATGTTTTATGGGACCCCAGCCTATGTGGAGACGCAATCTACACGAGGAATACGGCTATTTTGATGATACGCTGGTTACGTCCGGAGATTATGAGTTCTGGCTGAGAGTCTCACAGACAAACAACTTTTTGCATATCAACGATATGCTGGGGTTGTATCTCAAATCTCCAGACAGCATTGAGCACAGCAACCGCAAACGTCAGGCAACAGAAAATGAACGAATATTATCAATGTACAGGAAAGCGGCGGCAGAAGGCAGTATTATTCGCCGGTTTTATTCAGATGATAAAATTGATTTGATACGAGTTCATAATCGAAAAGGTGAGGAGCTCTTCCAGGCGGGTAACATTGAAGGCGCTAAAGATATTTTTGAGCAAATACTTTTAAGAGACCCTCGGCTTGTCGAACCGCTTAACAACCTCGGTGTAATCGCCTTTCAGCAGGGTGAGACAGACCAAGCCATTTCTTATTTTACCCGTGTTCTGGAAACCGATGAAAACTATTTTGAAGCGATAGAAAATCTTGGCAAATGTGCAGAGGTTCAAAAGGATTATCTGAAAGCCGCTGAATGGTTTGAACGGGCATTGAAGCTGAAACCGGATGAGATTGGCCTGTTAAATTCCCTGGGGAATTGTTTCATCCAGGCAGAAAATCTTTCAAAGGCCAGGGAGGTCTATGAGAAATCGTTCGGGCTGGATGAGGGGCAGGAAAATATCAAAGCCATACTTCGGGAGTTAGAAGGGTTGAAAGAGGCGAAGAACGAAGCTCAACCAATCCACAGATTACACAGATTTTGAAAAGTGGAAATGAAGGAACAGAAGAAAAAGCGTAACCGTTCACAGGTTCATGGTTCAGCGTTCAGGGTTAAGGACAAAGGCAGCATTAAAGACCTGAAGTCCTCGTCAAAAATGCTCATTTTCGCAAATAATTGCCGATTTGGCTCCAGATTTTGTTTCAGGCCTGACGAAGCTGACGCTTTTC
>JAGGSD010000277.1 GCA_021159265.1 Syntrophobacterales bacterium
TTTTCTAATTTCAACGTTCAGTGAACGCTTACTAAATTCTTTTGCCATTTTTGCACGAACTTTGCAATTAAGGGATTAATCCATAGTTTTGAATAGTGATTTTATTGTTCCAAAGGGAGTGACGCCATGCAAAATTTTATATTCTACAATCCTACCAGAATCATTTTCGGGCAGGGCATGATTACCAACATAGGTAATGAAGTCAGACAATTCGGGACCAGGGTTCTGTTAGTCTATGGTCAGGGAAGTATCAAAAAATATGGAATTTACGACCAGGTCATTTCATCTCTCAATGATGCAAAACTTGCAACCGTTGAATTTCCCGGCGTTAAGTCAAATCCTGTTCTCTCCCATGCGCTCAAGGGAATAGAACTTGCTCGAAACGAAGACGTTGACGTTATTCTTGCCGTTGGTGGAGGGAGTGTCATCGATACTGCAAAAACGATAGCCGTTGGTGTTAAGGCAGGTCCCGATGACGATATATGGGAATTTTTTACGTACAAGAAAAAGATACGGGATGCGCTCCCCGTGCTGACGGTGGTTACCATTTCCGCCAGCGCCTCGGAAATGAATCCCGCTGCGGTTATTACAAAAGAAGAAGATGCTCAAAAATTCAGCATTCGTTCTCCCCTTATACAGCCGAAAACGTCAATTCTTGACCCGACAGCGCTTTTCTCTCTGTCACCGGCGTACAGTGCTTACAGCGCCGTTGATATGATCACCCATATGCTTGAGGGATACTTCAACAACTCGGAACACGACAGTCCCCTTCAGAACAGGCTTGTGGAAGGAATCATGAAAACAGTCATGGAAAGTACGGAAGTTATCCTCAACGATCCTGAAAATTATAATGCCCGAGCTAACATAATGTGGTCGGCAACACTGGCATTCAACGGATTGACAACGGCGGGCATGGGCGCTATCAGTCTTCCTGCTCACATGATTGAACACTCCCTGAGCGCACTCTACAACATCGCCCACGGTGCCGGACTCGGCATAACACTCCCCGGCTGGATGAAATATGCCGTACACAAGAATCCCGTAAAGTTTGCCCGACTGGGAAGAGAAATTTTTGCTATTGAAAAAACGGATGATCTGACAGCAGGGGTTGAAGGAATCGATCGGTTGAAACGCTGGTTTTCATTAATCGGCAGTCCCACATCGCTGCAGGAGGCAGATATACCCGGAGATGATATCGACACAATAGCGGAAAACGCAGCCGCTCTTGCCCGGTTATGGGGATTGAAAGACTATACCAGGGAAGTTATTTCAGAAATATTGCACCTTTGTTAAGCACGGGAAGTCGGAGAGGCACAATGACAGGAATTATTCTATCAGGTGGAAAAAACATCAGGATGGAAGGGGGGAACAAGGCCTTTGTTGAAGTTGGGGGAGAGCGCATAATTGATAGAACTATCAGGATTTTCAAAGAGATTTTTGCCGAAATTATTCTCGTTACAAATTTCCCTCTCGAATATGTTGATTATGATGTTCAAATAGTAACCGATCTTATCAAAGGAAAGGCTGCATTAGGAGGCATCTATACAGGTCTTTTTTATTCAGCCTGCGAATATTCCTTTGTCGTTCCATGTGACATGCCTTTTTTAAACAGTCGTTTTATCGAATATATGATTAATCATATTAATCGGTATGATATTGTTGTGCCCAACTCGCCTGACGGACTTCAACCGCTTCATGCCATTTATTCCAGAAAGTGTATTCCTTCCATTAAGAATCTTATTGATCGTAATAATCTAAAAATAAGGAGCTTGTATGAAAAACATAAAACTTCAACAATTCCTGCTGACGTCATAAAATTCTTTGATCCGCAGGAAAAGATATTCTTAAATGTTAATTCGAAGAAAGATCTCGAAAGAATCTTGAAGGCAAGTGAAAAATCCGAACATATTTCTCCGCCATTCTAAGTTGACAGAACACACCCCGAACAAACATCGCTAACGCTGCGAAACTGCTGGAATTATTCATTGCCAGCCACCGTAAAGATTCCTCAGGATGATACCACTTTAACTCTTTACAAAAACAATCATTTTTTATTTGACAATTACCTCAAATTTATATAGATCATTCGGCAATTCGGTTAGATATAATAATATTTAAGTTATCAGAATCATTGAGAATCTATTAAGGAGGTTTGTATGACAGAAGAGAAATTAATGAATCGTTGGTATGTTGTAATAGGTGCTGTATTAGTACAGTTGTGTCTCGGCGCTATCTATGCGTGGTCGGTTTTTACACCCAAGTTGACCTTGCCCTTGGCTAAGGGCGGGATGTATGGTTTCAGCGCTACTCAGACGGCATGGATATTTTCCGTTGGTCTCTTGGTATTTGCAGTTACAGTGGTTATTTCCGGGAAAATGATGGCAGTGACAGGACCAAGAAAAATGGCCTCCGCCGGCGGAATCCTCCTTGGTGTTGGTTACATTCTGGGTGGATTGTTCGGGTCGTCATTTTTTATGCAGTTGCTTTTCATTGGAATCTTAGGCGGCACTGGTATCGGGCTGGCTTATGTTGTTCCCATTGCCGTAGGAGTGAAGTGGTTCCCTGATAAAAAAGGAATGGTCACGGGATTAGCCGTTGCCGGTTTCGGGTTCGGCGCAACAATATGGGTCAAAGCAGCCGGTTCATGGTTCGGTTTGATAGATAACCTGAATTTCTTTGGTCTCGGAGGCGTTCAGAGTGTCTTCCTATTGTATGGAGTTATTTTTCTTGTTGCCGTTCTCATAGGAAGTATCGTGATGATTGATCCACCAGAGGGATATGTCCCTGAAGGTTGGAATCCCCCCAAAGCTGTATCATCAGGCGCAGGATCAACTCCGGGCAGCGTAGCTTTGGGTATGGTTGATTTCGAGTCAGGTGAAATGATGAAAACCCCCCAGTTTTACATGACATGGGTTACCTTCCTGTTTTCAGCCATTGCCGGGTTGATGGTTATCTATTGTATTAAGCTGTTCGGTATTGACTCATTGAAAGCCTCGGGAATGACTGTTGCAGATGCCTCAGCCGCAGCCGGCACCGCCATGGCTCTGTATGCGATTTTCAACGGCCTCGGACGTATCGTCTGGGGAACAATTTCTGATAAAATCGGACGTAAAATGTCCATCTTTCTCATGTGTCTGTCCCAGGGAATCATCATGCTTCTTTTTTTCAAGATGGGCGGGACCGTTACGACCTTCATCATTGGCGCCTGTATTATCGGCTTTAATTTCGGCGGCAACTTTGCCCTCTTTCCTGCCATCACGGCAGATTATTTCGGCAACAAAAACGTTGGATTGAACTACGGATACATATTTTTGTCCTATGGAATTGCCGGCGTCATCGGACCTCAGATCGCCGGATACTTCAAGGATGCCGCCAAGGGAAGCGGTGATCCTTTAATATGGGCGACTCCGTTTATCATTGCGGGAGTTGTATGCCTGCTGGGAGCGGCAGTTACACTGATGTCAAAACCACCAAAGAAGGCATAAACATGAAAAAACAAGAACCGCCGGCCGCGGATGGCCGGCGGTTCTTATGATCTCTTCCAGAAGCACTGATGTGAAGGGGAAAATACCGATTTTAAAATAATCTTGATCAACTACATAATTTTATGATATTAAATAGTTATAGTCTCATAAAAAGCGCCACTATGCCGTTTTACGGCATTATAATGGAAAGTAACTTGCAGCATAGCTACTCGGGTATCAAACGGCGGGTTGCATTTTTACCGTATGAGTAGGGGAGGTTTTAACCTCCCTTC
>JAGGSD010000048.1 GCA_021159265.1 Syntrophobacterales bacterium
TAAAAGTGGCTTAACACATTGTTATTATATGATATTGCATGAATTGTGTTCATTTCGGAAAAGGGTCTGATTTCCTTCTCATTATAATGCCGTAAAACGGCATAGCGGGGCTTTTTACGAGTTCATCATGTTTTGGAGTGTATATGAATTCAAACTTGTTCCATAACGATTTTGCTTTGTCGGGATTAAAGGCTTCATAGAGTGTTTTGGGAGTATGAGCATTCAGGTTGTCCATAACTAAAGTTATTTTCTCAGCTCTATGATACCTCGCAGCTATATCTTCAAGAAAGTAAGCCGGCCTCTTTTTGTTTCTCTTTCGGTGATTTTTACAATACGTTTTCCGGCTAAAGGTTCGCTGGCTATGAAAATATTGCAGACACCGTAACGTTTATATTCGTAATCATGCCTGGCAACATGCCCGGGTGATGTCACAATGGAAATTTTTGCTTCCGCAATTAACTGTTTGATTTTTTCCTGTAGTCTGAGATTATCGAATTTTATATTGACATTTCAGATTACATCAAGAATTATACCGATGAATCTGATCAAGATGATATTTTCCGCATTGCTTAAGAAAGGGTCTGAAAATGAGAGAGGTTGACACAATTATATCGGGGGGAAGAATCCTTCCGGTGGATGGGAATAACTCATGGGTTGACAATGGTTCAATTGCCATCGATGGGAGCGACATTGTCGCCATTGGAAGATTCGACGAAATTGAAAAGTCATTTACAGGGCGTAAGAGAATCAATGCCGTGGGCTGTCTCGTCATGCCCGGTCTTATCAACTGCCATACCCATGCGGCAATGACCTGCTTCAGGGGGATAGCGGATGACATGAAACTTATGGACTGGTTGAATAATTATATATTTCCTGCCGAGGCCAAAAATGTGAATAAAGAGCTGGCCTACTGGGGAAGCCTGCTTGCATGTGCGGAAATGATCAAATCAGGCACAACGACCTTCTGTGATATGTATATCTTCGAAGATGAAACAGCACGGGCCGTTAAACAGGCGGGTATGCGATGCCTTCTTGGAGAGGTTCTCTTTGATTTTCCATCTCCCAATTCCAAAACACCCGCGGAAGGTCTGGAATACACCCGTATGCTCATTGAAAAATGGGCCGACGATCCACTGGTCAATATCATGGTCGAACCGCATGCTCTTTACACATGCTCTCCATCCCTTCTCATAGATGCCAGGGCGTTAGCTGACCGGTATAATGTGCCAATTGCCACTCATCTTCTTGAAAACAAAGGAGAGTCGGAAGAATTGAAAGAAAAATTCGGCAAAAAAGCAACGGAGTTTCTGAAAGATATTGGTTATCTTGACGAGAGATTTTTCGCTTTTCACTGCGTTTCTATGGATGAAGAAGATATGGAAATATTTGCCGATCATGGTTGTAAGGTCGTCTATAACCCGGAAAGCAATATGAAGCTTGCCTCCGGCGCTGCCCCTGTATCCAGCATGTTAAATCATGGCATTATCGTGGGGCTCGGAACCGACGGATGCGCCAGCAACAACAACCTTGACATGCTGCAGGAAATGGATATGGCTGCCAAACTGGAGAAGGTCAGGCTGCTTGATCCAACGGTCATGTCCGCCCAAACCGTTACCCGCATGGCAACACGCGATGGCGCAAAGGTGCTTGGAATGGAGAACCTTGCAGGCTCGCTAAAAGAAGGAATGAAGGCAGATATTATTATCCTTGATATGGACAAACCACATCTTACACCCATGTATAACGAATATTCCCATCTTGCTTATGCAGTCAACGGTTCTGACGTTGATACTGTATTGATAAATGGAAAGATTGTCATGGAAAACCGAAAACTCACGACTATCGATGAAGTTGAAGTTATGGAAAAAGTCAGAGAAATAGCCGTTAGAATCAGAAAGAGTCTCGAAAAATGATTGATACTGCGCAATACATGGATATTGACATATTGATCACCGGCGGTACTTTGCTCACCATGTCGGAATCTATGGATATTATTGAAAGTCCTGTGATCGGCATCAGGGACGGAAAAATCCTTTTTGTGGAAAAAGAAGGCGCTTCTCAACACAGGGCCAACGAGATCATTAATGCACCCGGTTCGGTCATAATGCCCGGACTGGTTAATACTCACACACATCTGCCTATGGTCTGTTTCAGGGGGCTTGCCGATGATCTTCCTCTTATGGATTGGTTGAATAATTATATCTTTCCCGTAGAACTAAAATATGTCAACAGGGAAATGGTGTACGACGGGTCCATGCTGGCCATTGCGGAAATGATACTCTCAGGCACAACAACTTTCTGTGACGGATACTTTTATGAAAGCAGCGTTACCCGTGCCGCTGTCGAAGCGGGAATGCGGGCCGTTCCATGCATGGGCTTCAGCGATTTTTTTACTCCTGATATTCATGACCAGAGCAACAATATACGCATTGCTGAAAGATTTATTGAAAAGTGGGCAGGTGTTTCTCCTCTGATTACACCCGCTCTCTTCTGTCATGCTCCGTACACCTGTTCTCCCGAAACACTGTGCGCCATCAAAGAAATATCAAAAAATGAAGGAGTACTCTACAATATTCACGTCGCTGAAACAAACGACGAGGTAAAAACGATTCAGGAAAAATACAATAGAACACCGGTTCGTCACCTCCATCATCTTGGCGTCCTTGACGATAAGACAGTCGTTGTTCACTGCAACTGGGTCGATGAAGAAGAAATAAGAATCCTTGCCGATTGTGGCACAAAAGTATCTCACAATCCGGAAAGTTCCATGAAGCTTGCGGCGGGCGCAGCGCCCATTCCCCGAATGATGGATGCGGGAATTACTGTGGGGCTCGGCACGGACGGGTGCGCCAGCAACAACGATCTTGATCTTCTCAGGGAAATGGATACAGCGGCCAAGATTCATAAGGTCATATCGACGGACCCAACGGTAATGGACGCAAAAACGGTGTCAAGGATGGCAACACTGGATGGAGCGAAAGTTCTGGGACTTGAAGACAGAATCGGCTCTATTGAGGCAGGCAAACGCGCGGACATCATCATTCTTGATATGAATAAACCACATTTGACCCCCCTTTATAACGTCTATTCTCATATTGTCTATGCCGCATCCGGATCGGATGTATCAACGGTAATTATCGATGGAAAGATAGTTATGAGAGATCGGATTCTTCTGAATATGGATATCCGGGACATTATGAAAAGGGTAAGGAATATAGCGGAGAAGATCACAAAGAACCCTTAATGTTTCGTGCACTCATGCATCCTGATCATGATCCTGCATACACATAAAACCCTTACGGGTAAACTCCAAATAAGGAATTTAGGCGTAAGCCTTTTATGATGCATTCGTAAAAAGTCGGATTTCCCCTCCCCTGGTGGGAGGGGATAAAGGGGAGGGGGACATAACTAGTTGAAATAGCAGTGTTCTCACCCTCACCCCTACCCTCTCCCCTGTCTGCGTGCGGACACGCACAGGCAGGCATCAAGGGAGAGGGAGTTTTTTGGACTTTTTACGAAACTGTCTTTTATGATGCCCCTGTTTTTTGAGCTGTTACGAAATATGTCTCTCCTGTTCAGCCTTCGGTGAGCTCAGTCGAACCGTTCATGCCACCCAGCATTTGTAGGGGCCGATGCCCTCATCGGCCCGTTCGGGGAACGGGCCCTACAGGAGAGAGCAATATTCATACCGGACAGTATTGGGGTTGACCCCACAATTACCAAAATGACCCATCTACTGCTGGATGACCGG
>JAGGSD010000152.1 GCA_021159265.1 Syntrophobacterales bacterium
TGAGCGTTCGACGGTTCGACTGAGCTCGCCGAAGGCTGAGCTCACGCCGAAGCCAATTTTGCACGAACTTTACAATTAAGAGACTAAATTGTCAGAGTAGATCTATAAGCCGAGTCCTGTTTTCCCATTAAGGTTTCCCAAAAGGGAATGATGATCATTAATCTGGGACAACAGTTGCCTGCTGCCTCAAGCGACACTACCCGAGAACATCGAGCGGGTCACTCTTAGTGTTCTCCTATTTGGTCTTGCTCCGGATGGGGTTTGCCAAGCTTTTCCGGTCACCCGGAAAACTGGTGAGCTCTTACCTCACCTTTTCACCCTTACTCCGGGGAATGGCACATAAGCTTATTCCCCAGGGCGGTATACTTTCTGTGGCACTTTCCTTAGGGTCACCCCCAGTTGCCGTTAGCAACCATCCTGCCCTATGGAGCTCGGACTTTCCTCCAGTCCGGTAAACCGAACCAGCGATCATCCAATCTACTCTGACAATTGCAAGTTTGAAGTCCAAAGTTTAAAAGCCCAAAGCTTCAAACTTTAGACTTGTGCTTCGTCAATCGCGTCATTCGCCAATTGATCAGCTACTCTATTCCTGCTTCTTCCAACATGTCTCACCGTATATTTGTCGAGAAATGACAGGAGCTTCCTTATCTCTTTCATGAGATCTTGAAGATTTTTGTTCTTTACCCTGTAAATTCCGTTTATCTGCCTGACAAGCAATTCCGAGTCAAGAAAGATAGAGAGATCCCTGCATTTTCTTTTCAGGGCCTCATTCAAACCAAGTATAAGGGCCTTGTATTCTGCTTCGTTATTGGTACACACACCAATAAATTCTTTTGCCGTTGCGAAAACATTTCCATCTTCGTCATACAAAACAACTCCGATTCCACCATTACCCGGATTCCCACGACTGGCTCCGTCTGTGTAAAGATCAAATCTTTTATTTTTCGCCATTATCCTTATTATTCCAGTAAATAATCCTGTTACAGTGCGGGCAAAGCATCAAAACTTCAGATTGTTGCAACTCATTATACATCTGTGGGGGAATATTCACATGGCACCCTCCACAGATTCCTTTCCATACCCGTACAACAGCCTTACCATTTCTTTTTTGTTTAATAATATCATATTTTTCCAAAAGATCCGTATTAATCTTTCTTCTTATCTCACTATTTTTTCTCCGGATATCCAGCAGTGTAGAATCAATAGAATTTATTTCATTTTCAATTTTTATTATTTCTTTTTCTTGTTTTATACGAAAAGCATTAAACTCTCTTTCTCTTTTTTCCAATCCTTTCCTGACTTTATCAATCATTTCCAGAACATCAATAATATCATTTTCTGTCTTATCATTTCTTTCACTAATAAGATCCATTTCCTTAAGCAATGCCTGATATTCACGATTTGTTTTTACATCAAAAAGACGACTCTTTATTTTTTTCAGATCCTCACTCCTTTTTTTCAGATCATCCTCTCCATCTCTGTGCCTTTTATATAAGTCATCGATTTTTTTTCTTTCTTCTTCCACCTTTTCTTCAGAAAGATGCAACTCTTCACTGAGTTTATCCAGCACCCCCGGCAATTCTTTCTTTCTAATCTCCATCCTCTTGATTTCAGAATCAATCTTTTGAAGTTCGACCAAGAGTAATATCTGTTCTTTCAAAACGTTCCCCCGCTCATCTTATGAATATACAAAAAAAATGCACCAAAATCTGGTGCATTTTTAATGACTCTCATCGTGTTCCGGACATGTGCTTTTCATATGCATTTTTCTGTACCACAAACAGCTCAAACCAATTACTCCTCACTCAGATAAACTGGAAATTCGAAATTCGAAGCACGTTCGACTTAGCGATTCGACGGTTCGACTGAGCTCGCCGAAGACGCTTTTGCCTGTCTGCCGTGCAGACGGCACAGACAGGTAAGGATATTACAATTAAGCGACTAATATCAGTATTAAAATGGTGGGCCCACCTGGGTTCGAACCAGGGACCTACCGGTTATGAGCCGGTGGCTCTTCCAACTGAGCTATGGGCCCCAAATGGGTGAATCTATATACATATTAAATTATTGTCAAGAATTTTTGCTTGATGTGGGTAAATTTTGAATAGGAGTCTTTCGGTCCCTCATTATAGCAAAACCTGATGTTTTCTTATTTCTCTTCTTTCTTCTTTGATTTTCCTTTAACCTTTTCTGCTTCCGCTTTGTATTTTTCTGCTTCCGCTTTTGCTTTTTCCAATTCGTTTTTAGCTTTAATCAATTCATCTTCTTTTTCTTTATCTTCTTTTTCCTTTTCCCTCTTTTCCCGCATCTGATCTTTCATCTCATCATAACCTACATAGATAGCGAGAGCACCTCCGAGAAGTAAAGCAATTGGAATTCCACCCATCAGGATCAGGAGAAACTGTTTCCACCAAGCTATAAGGCCTACAAGCCCCAAGACTGCTGCCACAACACCGCCAATCAACACTTGCATAATTTAATAACCTCCTTTTTGAAAAATTTAGGTTTTACTTGCCAGAAGGAATGCTGCGACCATGGCGCAACAAAATATCCTTATTTTCAATAACTTTTCTGCTAACATAAAAAGTATGTCGAGGCAAGTCCAAAATTGAGAATGTCAGCAACTTTTTAAAAGTAAACACTTTACGAATTAAAAGTGAACTCCTTTCAGGTCGCTGTTTTTGACTCTCCAGGCATCGATAAGGTTATCGTTTCACCGGAATCCGACCTCACAGATATATCCTTGTCAAGAGGATAAACCGGATGAAATCATCCGGAGAGGTTATAAGGCGCCATTTTTCTTTCGCAGGCTGTGACCACTTCAACGGTATGTCTTTGTTTTCCCAATGCTCAATGCCTCTTGAATATATTTTCTCCTGATCTCTTTTCTCAGATAGTGATTGATAAGCTCCCCAGCCTGACTGTCTGTGAATTTGTTGTGCAGCTATACCTCTTTGGTCCCTTAATTGTAAAGTTCTTGCAAAAGTGGCTTCGGCGTGAGTTCAGACGAACGTTCAGTCGAACCGTCGAACGGCAAAAGAATTTAGTAAGCGTTCACTGAACGTCGAAATTAGAAAATAGAAATTGGAAATTTGGCCTCATGCTTTTCTCACGAATTTCTAATTTCCAATTTCAAGCCGTGAACGGCTGCAGGCTTTCAGCTTCGAGCTTTTCCGGCTTGTCCGGGTTAGATTGTGATTTACCAGGTGTTCACCTTTAAACTGTAAATTTGATAAAAACGGCTCACTTTTAATTCGTAAATGACATCGCTGTAAATAATGTTTGACAAACGGAACCCAGGGGGTTACGCACATAAATGTGGTTAAATCTTTCAAGCATAAAGGGCTTGAGAGCTTTTTCTATACATGTATCTAGGAAGGGTTTAGGCCCGATCATGCAAACATACTTTCGAGAATTCTTGATCGGCTTAATACTGCAAATGAAACCGAAGATATGAATTATCCAAGTTCTTTTCCTTACCAATTGATCGGCGATGTTTATATCATCGACTATGATGATTACCATTAGTCCCTTAGTTGTAATATTCTTGCAAAAATGGCTTCGGCGTGAGCTCAGACTTCGGTGAGCCTGCGACGAGTTCAGTCTTCGGCGAGCTCAGTCGAACCGTCGAACCGCAAAAGAATTTAATTTTAAACTCTTTGTCCGTTGTGTCGTTAATAAATCAGCCACAGACCCACACGGACTTATTATATTCTGGATATTCTTGTGGGAAAAATCTGTGC
>JAGGSD010000111.1 GCA_021159265.1 Syntrophobacterales bacterium
CTCCCCTGGTGGGAGGGGATAAAGGGGAGGGGGACATAACTACTTGAAATAGCGGCGTTCTCACCCTCACCCCTACCCTCTCCCATCAAGTGAGAGGGAGTTTTTGGACTTTTTACGAGACCGTCATTGTTATTAGAATAATAATGTTCCTTAATTCATAATTAAGAATTTAAAATTCAACATTTGATAGGGATTCTATCGGAAAAACACGTATCTTAAACCCAGTATCTGCGCGAAAACCGCAGTTGTTGTAAAGAAAGACTTTATATGTTCCGTTCAGAAAAGAAATCTATCCTCTGCCCTAACTGCAGAAAGCTTATCAGCTACGATGAGCCCCGCTGTCCTTACTGTGGTCTTTCAAACCCTGGCGCCGGGTGGAAAAGAGGGTTTTCATTAAGTTTTATACGCAAACCATACGATATTATCAAAATCATCATTTATACCAATGTTGCTCTCTACATCTTTTCTATTTTGCTGAATCCATCATCTCTCGGCTTATCTGCGAATCCCTTAACCTTTTTGTCTCCCTCCGGCAAAAGTCTTTTCCTTTTAGGCGCAACGGGAACTTTTCCCATAAACCAGCTTCACCGCTGGTGGACACTTTTATCGGCCTCATACCTTCACGGCGGGCTGCTCCACATTTTTTTTAATATGGCAGCATTACGTCAATTAGGACCTTTTATATTGTCTGAATATGGTGTTAACCGGTTTTTTACCATATACACATTGACAGGTGTGGCGGGATTTTTTCTTTCCTATCTTGCCGGCATTCCTTTCACCATCGGTGCATCTGCCAGTATCTGCGGCATGATCGGAGCCACTCTCTATTATGGAAAGAGCAGGGGCGGCTTTTACGGGGATGCGATCTTCAAACAGGTTATGGGATGGGTAATCGGGATTGCCCTGTTCGGTTTTTTTGTTCCCGGAATCAATAACTGGGCTCATGGTGGAGGAATCGCCGGAGGAATTGTCCTCGGATTCATCCTTGGCTACCATGAAAAAACCAGAGAAAATCTGTTTCATCGAATGCTTGCCTGGTTGTGTATTTTGCTGACAGTCATCGTTCTGGGATGGGCCATTATTCAGGCTTTGTACCTGCGCTTCGTTTATTGACCACGCTGCGAGGGTTTAAATGGGAATATTTGATTTCTCAATTTTGATGTATTCGTAAAAAGTCAAAAACTCACTAATCTGTCATTCCCGCGAAAGCGGGAATCCAGTAATTACAAGCAGTTATGGATTCCCGATCAGGTCGGGAATGACAAAACGACAGAAATTCGGGCTTCCAAGTAACTCGTTTGGGCGAATTTAATATAACTTGTTGATTTCACTGGACACTATCCAGATACACGGCCTGTTCGGGGAACAGGCCCTACAATATGTAGGGGCCGATGCCCCCATCGGCCTTAAACATGCTTTGTAAAAGTTACTTTCCATTATAATGCCGCTAAACGGCATAATGGAGCTTTTTACGAGACCATCAATTTTAACTTAAACATCCAAAAATGTAAGGAGACTTCTTATGCTAAAGAAAATTCATTGGGTTTTACTTGTACTGATATGCGTTGTCGCTACATTTGGCTGCAACACGGCGATTAAAATGGGAGACTCAGTTGTCGGCTTCCAATCGGGGAAGTTCTTTTACACCGATGGAATCTTACGGACAAATTATCACGCGCCATACGAGAGGGTATGGAAAGCCTGCCAAAAAACCCTCACTGATATGAAAGCCGTAGATATTGCCGAAGATAAAAAAATATCAAAGGGAATTATTGAAGCAAAACTGTCTGATGAAGATGTTCGTATTTCCGTCGATTACACGGAAAAGAATGTTACAATGGTGGCGGTTCGCGTCGGCGTGATGGGAAACAAATTCACATCCCAGCTTATCCATGAGAAAATCAAACAAAATCTCCTTGAAAAGTAGAGTTACAATATAACAATGGGGAAACCAGATTTTGGGCTGACTCTATTTCCGAAGTTAAAAACAGGTATTTATATCAGGAGGGTCAACCGTTTTGTCATAGAATGTTCCATAGACGGCAAAGAACTAATGGTTCACCTTCCAAACCCGGGGAGGCTCTGGGAGCTTTTATTCCCGGGCAGTAAAATTTACCTCGTAGATAATCAGGACACATGGAAGAGAAAAACGAGGTGCACCGCCGTTGCAGTGGAAAGAAAGGACAGGCCAGTTCTTTTACACACTCAACTGGCCAATACAGTCGTAAAGTGGCTTCTCGAAGATCACCGGATCCCCGGGTTGGAAGACGCAGAAATCTTAAAATCTGAGGCAGTCGTGGGCCACAGTCGCTTCGACTTTCTTCTTCAAAGAAAGAATCAGCCCTTTCTGCTCGAGGTTAAGTCGTGTACCCTTTTTGGCAATAAAATAGCAATGTTTCCAGATGCCATAACCGCACGGGGAAAGAAACACGTAATCGAACTTGCAGAACTCTCCGGCAAGGGAATGCACTGTGGTATAATTTTTATTGTACATTGTCTGCAAGCCCGGTATTTTCTGCCCGATTATCATACGGATTTTGAATTTGCACGAGCCCTTTATGAATCAAGAAATAAGTTGATTCTGAAGGCTATTGCCGTTGAATGGGGAAAAGATCTAACTTTAGGATCTCATATTCATGAGCTTGTGATTCCCTGGGATTTAATCGGCATGGAAGCCGGAGACAGTGGAAGTTATATATTGATTCTTCATATTCCGGAGAACACGGAAATAACAGTCGGTAAACTGGGTGCAGTTCTCTTTCGGAAAGGCTATTACCTCTATGCAGGATCTGCCAGGAAAAACCTGAAAAAGCGAATAGAAAGACATTTGAGAAAAAGGAAAAAGTTTTTTTGGCATATTGATTATCTCAGAGATAAGGCAGATTATTGCATGGCCCTTCCCATAAGATCAAGAACATCAGTGGAACATGAACTGGCCGAAGCCTTGAGCAATATATCGGACTGGTTTATACAGGGATTCGGCTCATCCGATTGTTCCTGCAAAACACATCTATTCGGTATGCAAGATAATCCTATTGATAATCCGCAATTTATGAATATACTTTTAAACTTCAGAATAAACCGTCTTGAAAGGGAACTGTGAAAGAAATCAGTAAATCTGAATAGGAAAGATACAGATCATGTCGAATATCTCTGTCAGACGAAAACCCTATATTATTGGAGTTATGGGAAGTCATAAGGACAATTCCCCTGCTCTGGAAGATGCATATATCCTCGGACAGGCGGTTGCAAAACGGGGTTATGTCCTCCTCACGGGAGGAGGCGCGGGAGTGATGGCGGCGGCCTCTGAAGGCGCCCATCGCGGCGGCGGACTTGTGATTGCCATTCTTCCAACTGACAGGAAACGTCCTCTTCAGGGTTATCCTAATAAATTTGTCGATATTCCAATTTATACGGGAATGTACGACGCGAGAAATGTTATCAATGCAAAGACGCCTCATATTATTGTTGCGCTGGATGGAGGTCCGGGCACCCTCTCGGAGATGGCTGTCGCCGTGAAAAGCGGAACACCCGTCATTGGTCTTAACTGTCCGCATTCTGAACTCTCGAAAGAAAATGATTTCATAACTGTTAATACGGTTGCGGAAGCCATCCGGAAAATAGACGAAAGTATTGCAAAATTAATGCACTTGTAAAAAGTCGTCCACCGAGTCATTGCGAGAAGCGCAGCGACGAAGAATCTCAATGATATCAGATTCTTCGCTATCGCTCAGAATGACAA
>JAGGSD010000053.1 GCA_021159265.1 Syntrophobacterales bacterium
TAAAAGTTACTTTCCATTATAATGCCGCTAAACGGCATAATAGAGCTTTTTACGAAACTGTCTTTTTTGAAGCTTCTTCGCTTGAAATCATTTATTCATTTTCAGCAAAGATATCGGCCGAAAAAATATAAATTTCCGCATCCACCTCTTTCCATGCATTAAACGAAAGACCGGCCTTCCGACATGTTTCTTCCAGGAATGTGATTTTATCCCACTTATAATCCGTAGCTACCTGCGGGAGAAGAACCCCTCGATGAAAACCTTTTACAATATAAATCCCATGTTTGCCTACTTCGATTTCATTAATATCCTTTATTCTTCTCAGAGGAGTCAGCGCCGATATTTCGATTTTCAAATCGCTTAATTCCTCCTCAGTTACCCGGGGGAATCTTGGATCGTCAAAGGCCGCGGACTGTGCCATGTTCTTAACTGTTTCATAGAGAGGTTCTCCAGCTTCGAAAGATCCTATGCACCCACGTAACTGACCATGCTTTTTGAGTGTAACAAAAGCGCCTCTTTTTTCCTGCAGAGCGTTTGAATCTATCTTAAATTCAGGAATATCTTTTTTGGCAAGTCTATATGTTATACTCTTCCTCGCAATCAGGAGAAGCATTTTTTTGTCTTTTTCGCTAAGCCCTGATTTTCCTGTTTTTTCCTTTCTTACTTGATTATTTTTATAAAAAATCGCTGATGTATAGCCAACAACTCCGCTTTTGTCTCCGGTAACATCGCCTGAATTGGCATAATTGAGCACCTTTACACCATCAGCTTCCAACTCCCTGGCAAGCATCATTGTCACCACGATCGGCCCTCCGCCACATGCCTCACACTTACCCCTCTCCAGATCGTCTAAAAGTCCTTCCGTATCCATTTCTTCTATATGCTTCATAACCACTGAATCCTTCGAAAGCGCTGTATCATACCCATGGAAATGAGAAAGATCAGAACTAGCCACTATTAAAGTGCTTTTGCCTTTAATAACTTTGAAGATAGCCCTGGCCAAATCCTCGCAGGTTTTTTTATCCTGTGTACCCATTACAACGGGAACAAAATTAAACGGACCTAAAGCCACTTGTAAAAAAGGAAGTTGTATTTCGACTGAATGTTCTTGTGAATGAGCAGCAGAAACATATGATATCATGTTCCCTTGAGCAATTATTTCATTAGCCAAATCAGCATTAACAGGAACAATGCCCAACGGGGTTTCATATCCGCCCTTACTATATATGGAAACGCCACGAAAATAGAATCTATGGCTTGGGCCTATTATTATTACTGTATCAAATACCCTGCCAACTACAGGCTTATATGAATAAGCGGCAACCTGACCGGAATACATATATCCCGCATGAGGTGAAACAAGTCCGATGATTTTACCACTAATTCTATTTATCGGCACATTTGAAAAGAAACGTTTTATTTCCGATTCCAGTTTGTCCGGATTCCCGGGATACCAGGCTCCCGCAATGACCGATTTCCTCGTACCCTCATTCATTTCACCACACCCCTCCCCTTCAGAAAGCAAACGAATGAGAAAAAAGCAAAATTCTCCAACATATCATTTGAGCAGAATTTCTCATCGTTTAATGTAATGTCATGTCAAGTTTGCAATGTCGCACAAGCCTTCGTCATTGCGAGGCCGAAGGCCGTGGCAATCTCTCGGATTATGCCAAGTTAGCTCATAGCAGCAGGAGATTGCTTCGCTTCGCTCGCAATGATACTCGAGACTTGACACAACAGCAATGACAAAAAGCTGCTTTTCCCTATTAAAATACTGGTTTTTTAAATCTGATACGTCCGTAAAAAGTCACAGAAACACTCTTTTGTCATTCTGAGTGATAGCGAAGAATCTGATATCATTGAGATTCTTCGTCGCTGCGCTCCTCAGAATGACACTACGTGGACTTTTTACGAAGCTATCAAATCTATATCGTATTGAATTTTCTGTCAAGAAGTGGTTGATTTTTGTCCGGGGAAACGTCAAAGTCGACGCAAATGCAGGGATATAACGCAATTTGAAAAGAACATAATCCCACGCAAAGTCACTGAGGTTTTTCTTTTGTTCTTTGCGTACGTCGCGCCTTTGCGCGGGAATTTTAGAAGCCGCCTATACCAGCATGATTTTAACCTGTTATCAGCAAGAATAACGGAGTCCTGGATGTTTGTCAGAAGCACGCATTTATAATGGGTTCCCGGGAGGTGGCCGATGAAACGGACAGTTCTACCTGTTGACAACAGATAATAGACGTGGTGTTGTTCCCAGGTTTGTCCTTTTATCCCTTGACTCTTTACCTTCCATGTCAGGCCACCTTGCGAAATCTGCGAAAGGCAAAGAAGAAAACGATTATAAAAAGGCACAGCAGAAGGCCGCTGAGTTCCAGTGAGTCAGGGGTTCCGATACTCTCAGCGAGGATACCGAAAGGCACGGCGCTCAATGGCATAATCCCGAATGTCATCATGGCCATGCTCAAGATGCGGCCCCGCATTTCAGGGGATGAGTAAAACTGCATGAGGGTCATATTGAGCGACATAAAAATAGCGCTCAAAAATCCTATGAGCAGGAGGGCCGGTAAGGCCGTTGTATAAGAATTACACCGGGAGAACGCAATCAGCGCAATTCCCCACACAAAGCCATTGGCCATGAGAAAAATCCCGCGCCTCTTCAGGTAACGGATGGAAGCAAGAAACAGCGCGCCGATAAGTGAACCGACACCCACAAATGCCATCAAGAGTCCCAGGCCGTCAGACTGTATATTTAATACTTCTCTGCCCCATGCCGGCAAGAGAATCAGATAGGGGAATCCGAAAAGTGCCGGCACAAAGCCCATGATAATAAGTCCCAGGAGGGTGGGATTTCCTGCGGCATATAGAAATCCCTCGCGAATATCCGTCACCATTCCCTTGCGGGAGCTGCCCGCTGCAGGTATCATGCCCGTCTTGATCATACCTGTGCATATAGCAGAAAAGGCATGAATGAACGCAATCAGATAGAAGACGCCGGCCGTATCGAGGTAGACAATAAGCACGCCTGCCAGTGCCGGTCCAATGATTCGTGTCAGGTTCATGCCCGCGCTACTGAGGGAAATGGCATTCATGAGGGTTTCTACCGGCACAATATCCGAGATAATCGATTGCCGGCTGGGCATATTAAAGGCCGCCAGGGCGCCGTTGCAGAATCCGATTGCCAGAAGGTGCCAGAAGCAGATGATACCGGTCATGTCCAACGTTGCCAGAAGAAAAGTTAAGATTGCATTTCCGCTCTGGCTCAGCAGAATTATCTGTCTTCGAGGAATACGATCTGCAAGGACTCCTCCGAGCACAGATACAAAAGTCAGGGGCAGGGCGAAGGACATCATGACAAGCGAGAGTGCAAAAGGGGAGTCGTTGGTCAGACGAAGGACGAGCCATCCGCGGGTGATCTGCTGCATACCGACTGCCATAAAAGAAAAGATAGTCCCGAGCCACAACCACCGGTAGTCCCGATATTGGAATGACTGAAAGGCCAGGAACGACCTGGGACGCAAATGTCCGGAATGTTCATCCTTTTCGTGCGCCGGTTGCCGTTCAATGTTGCTCATTGCTCAGTCCTTTGCGGTTTTGCCGCTTTAGAGTAACCCGCGTAATCTGCGAAATCTGTGGATTAAGTCAGCAAGCATAAATGACTCTGTTGATTTAAGGTCTTTTCGCCCAATCTCTGCGTTATGCTCAAAAAAT
>JAGGSD010000220.1 GCA_021159265.1 Syntrophobacterales bacterium
TTCGTGTTTTCGTACTTTCGTGTTTTCGTGATAAAAATATATCTTGTTTGGTTCTGGCTTGTTCGGGTTAGGTAAATAGGCCAAAGACTGAAGGCAAAAGGCTAAGGGAAAAACTTTTTGACCTTAGTCCTTATTGCTCGTTACTCAGTCCTCGCGGCCTTGCCCCCTTCAGACTTCAGCCGAGACACCCTGGACAGCTAGAATTCTTCTATTATCCCCAACATTTTTTCAACCACCTCTTCAACATTTAAAAAGGTGGTATCAATAATGGCAGAATCATCAGATGGTTTGAGAGGTGATATATTTCTTGTTGTATCCCGTTGATCTCTATCCAGCAAAGCCCTTTTCACATCTTCAAGATTTACGTTCCTTCCCTTTTCCACGAGTTCCCGATACCTTCTTCTCGCACGCTCCTCTGCATCTGCATTGATAAAAAATTTCAAGTCCGCATAGGGAAAAACCACTGTCCCCATATCCCTGCCTTCGGCAATGAGACCACCACTTTCTCCCGCCTTCCTCTGTATGGAAAGAAGAGTTTCTCTGACAGCCGGAACAGCGGAAACCTTAGACGCAAGAAGACCTGTCCGCTCCGTTCTGATCTTAGCCGTCACATCTTCACCATCTATAAGAACCTTCATGTTTCCATTCATACTTTCGATAGATATTGTGACTTTTTTACATAACTCCGAAAGAAGATCCTCATTATCGGGAGATATTTCATACTCTGCAACTTTATATGCGATAGCCCTGTAAAGCGCACCCGTATCTAAATATATATAGGAAATCTTTTTAGATAATATCTTACTGACCGTGCTTTTTCCCGCACCCGCAGGGCCATCTACAGTAATGATAAGATTATCTTTCATCGGCTGAATTTATTCTATTCTCTTTGATTTTAAATATCAGTACCTTAAATGATTGTAACTACTCAGGTTAATAGGAACAAAGGAACAGCGGCACAAAGTTTATTTGGTTTACTATTGTTATACGAAATGCAAAAGAATTTCTATCAAATAATACACCTGACGGTTCGACTGAGATCGCCAAAGGCTGAGCTCACGCTGGAGGCTTGTCGATGACCACAGGCGGCAGGCACTGATTTTTACTTTTCTCTTATTCTTTGTGCCTCTGTGCCTTTGCCCCTCTGTGCCTACCTGAGCAGTTACAAATGATTTACTATGAATCACCATTTATCTTTGCGTTTTTCGTGCTCTTCGTGGTAAAGAACCATCGCAGTTAGTGCCTCTGAATATTCTTCAGTCAACGACATTAACTTGATTCTAATACCCAAAGAGGTTAGCATTATCTAATTTCAATTGAGGTTACGTTATCAGTCATGTGCCAAAAAGGCAATATCAGAACAAAAATACTCGCCCTTGTCACCATCCTCTTGTTCCTGCTGGCAACTGGTAAATCTTCTTATGCGTCATTTACCATCCAGGATGAAAAGAAACTTGGGAAGGAATTTTATGAGAAACTAAAAAATAAAGACCTTCTTATAAAAAATCCTAAGGTAAACGACTATATCAACAAGATCGGCCAAAATATTCTCTCTCACACTAATAAATCTCCCTTTCATTTTACATTTTCCGTGATCAAAAGCTCCGGAATCAATGCCTTCGCAACACCTGGGGGGTATATATACGTTTACGAAGGTCTAATCAAGCTTGTCGAAAACGAAAGTCAGCTTGCAGGTGTATTGTCCCACGAAATGGCGCATGTGAAGTCAAGACATATTGCGCAAATAATTGAGAAATCACAAAAATTGAGTCTTGCCACTCTTGTAGCAATACTTGCCGGCGCCTTTCTCGGAGGCGGCGGAGAAGGAACTGCCGCTATTGCCAGTTTTTCTATGGCGACTGCCACTACCCTGAACTTGAAATACAGCCGCGAACATGAGGAAGAAGCCGACCGTAAGGGGATGTCATATTTAGTCAGTACCGGATATGACGGCAGGGCGATGCTGAATTTTCTGAGGATTATGAGGAGATACGAGTTTTACTCCAATTCCATTCCTTCTTATTTCCTCACTCACCCTGGTACGAGTGACAGGATCAGATATCTAGACGGATTATTACAGACGACATACAAAAAAAGGGGAGTGAAAAGTATTGTCGGTGGTCTTAACAGGATAAAGACAATCCTTGCGCTCAACAAAGAAGATCTCAATTCGAGCTTGAAATATTTTCAAAACGAGCTGCGAGAACATCCTAACGATTTAAATTTCACCCACGGGCTGGCAGTTATTCAGTGCAGAATGGGTCAAACCGCGGAATCCTTAAAAAATTTCTTATGGGCACTAAAGCAATCGCCCCTCGATGAAGATATACTCCGAGACCTGGGTATTTGCTATTTCAATGCAGGTAATACAAAGAATGCCATTAAAAGCCTTCAAAAAGCCTATTCTATAAACAAAAACGATCCTGATGTTGTTTTATATTTAGGAAAATCTTACGAAACCCTGAATAATTACTCTACCTCACTGGATTTATATAAAAGATTTCTGAGAAATAATCCCGACAACACAAATATATATTATAACCTTGCTATGGCGTATGGAAAAACCGGCAATCCGGGAGATTCACATTACAACTTCGGGATATACTTTAAGAAAAAAAATAAACTGAAAAGCGCCCTTTTCCACTTCAAGGCCGCTTTAAAATATTTTCCATCTGATACGGATAAAAGGAACAAAATCAAAAAAGAAATCAATTCAATAAACCACTGATTGTAACTATTCAGCCGCAGATTCACACAGATAAGTTCAAGCACAGTAACTACTCAGGTTCGCAGTTCAATGGTTCAAGGTTCAACAGTTTGAATGAAGAAGAACGGGTAATACCTCAATAAACACGGGCAGGGGTAACTTTAGTCGCCCCTGTCGGGAGGTTAAAATCTCCCCTCACCTCAGAGTAAACAAAAAATTGAACACAGTGAATCCGGCGGATATTGAAAGCCAATATCTGGCTGATGCCCGGCAGCATTACACCTTTGACTTGCTTACTCCCCGTTAATTTTCACGCTGGATTGCGGATTTGAAAAAGGGGTTAACCGAAGCAGTTAACCCCTTGATTTGGAGGCGGCAACCGGACTCGAACCGGTGAATAACGGTTTTGCAGACCGCTGCCTTAGCCACTTGGCTATGCCGCCTTTTATGAGACATTTGCATAACGTCCCCTTTTGCCCAATTTCTACGCCTGCCTGTGCGTTGCCTGTCTGCGTGCGGACACGCACAGGCAGGCACGCAGACAGGTCAGGCTCAAATTTTAATCCTCGAAATATCCAATATATTTCTGTGGGTAAAATTCTCGCCTTCCTTGAACTTGAACAAAATTGAACATTCTGCAAAGGTCTCTTTATAACGTATGGAGCGGGCGAACGGATTTGAACCGTCGACGTCCACCTTGGCAAGGTGGCACTCTACCGCTGAGTTACGCCCGCTTATCCTCGCTATTTACTAATAAAATACTACTTCATTGTCAATAGAAAACTTACTTTTCGACAGGTAAAATTGATGCGTTCGTAGAAAGTCGGAAATACCGTCATTGCAAGCGGAGCGGAGCAATCTCACGTATTGCGAGTACTTGTATTTATTAGATTGCTTCGTCGCTCCGCTCCTCCAAATGACTCTGTGGATGACTTTCAAGGAAGTCATCTTGATAAAAGTGGCTTAACACATTGTTATTATATGACATTACGTGAATTGTACCC